>CAYSON010000397.1:0-3694 GCA_964432635.1 uncultured Desulfopila sp. | reverse complement strand
CACATCCGCGCGCGCCGTGGGCATCATCCCCGCGCCTGCTGCAGTGGGTGGCATACCGACAATGGGCGCGGCGTCTGAGTCCTGGAACCCTGCCGACAGGAGAACCTGATCGGCGACAGGCGCCACTCCTGGCATCGCGGTGATCTGCGCCCCGGCCTGTGTTGCGCTATAGATCGCCTCGATCGCTTTGTTGACCTTCTCGACGACAATCTTCTCAATCTGCGCGTCGGTGAGCCGCTCTTTGATATCCAGCTCGCGGTTCTTGCGCTCCATCTCGGGGTCCGGCGCCGCGGCCTGTTTGCGGATCGCGTCAAGGATCTCCTTTTTGTGCGGTATGCTGAGAAGAGAAATCAGGTGCGGCAGAGCTATGATCTGGAACTGCGGCGGCATGGTTTTGACCGCCTCAGTGAGGCTATAGAGTTGCTGCGACCGATAGCTCGGGGTACTCGGCACATCCTCTATCGCCACTTTCAGCATCGCTCGCTGGACGTCGTTATGCAGGCGATTCACCCCAAGGTCGTCGACATACGGTTTGTTCAGAACGATTTGCTTGTCCTCTTTGATCGACTCGCCAGGGATGGTGACCTCCGTCTCGTCCGTGGTGTCCTCAATAATCAGCGACAGCAACAGCTCTCCCACCTTCGCCCTTGCCTCGGCAAAGCTGCTGTTAATCTTGGCGAGTCCCTGCGCTGACTGCTCGACAAGGGTCTGGAGGGCGACGCCTGATCTTGCTCCGTCTTGATCGCGCCCCTCGTAGGCGTCCGATATACCGGTAGATCGTTTAATCGCATCCCTGGCATCCTGGAGGCGGGCATACTGCTGGGCGTTGAGCTCCTGATCGCTGGTGATCTCGAACTTCGCCCCAGGCTTGGCCATGTGCTCTTGGTCGAGGATAAAATCAGCATCCGGCCGCGCCGAAACGTTTCTGAAATCCTGGTCGGAGAATTTAACCGCCCCTGCCGTCCTCACGGTGCGCTTGGCCGTCAACAGCCATTGCATCTTGCTGGATCTGGCGTTGACCTCGTCCTGCAGGGACATCATGCCTTTGACCCTTCCGTATGGCACGTTTGTGCGGTCCTCACGCACTCCCCAGAAAGGAACATAAGGGAAATTGCGATGTTTGTATGGCGACGGTCCGTCGTGCAGGCGGTGCGGACCACAGAACCATGCCAACCTGACCCTACTGATGACAGCCTCAACCAGCTTGTGCCCGCCCATGGTGATGGCCATGATGTGCAGGCGGTTCTTACGGTCGAACTCGACAACCCGGCCGTCCCTCGTCTTCAAAACCAAGGCGCGGTCCCACACTCGATACCACATCTCGAATAAGCACAGCCTGCCGACGATGGGATCTCTCCATTGCTGCTCCTCGACAGACCAACCCCGCTCGTCGCCAAACGCCGTCGCAAGGTTGGTGGAAGCACCGCCGTCGGTGAACTCCATTCCCATCATGTCGGTGCCCTGCCACCCCTTACCGACAAGGCGGAGAAGCTCTGCCTTCTTGGGAAACATGAGCGCCGCTTGATCGACATCGACCCAGCGGCGGCGAAGAAGGTATCGGGCGTCGCTGAGGTCGGGTTTTTTGGCCAGGAAATCCCAGAAAATCTCATTGCGGTGGATGGCGATACACCTGTACGGGAAGGCGAAAGGGTCGTCGTCCCGTGAGACTTCCACCCAACCAATCCCGACACTCGCCTGGGTCCGGTATGCCTCCCCACAGGATGAGTCAGCCCCGGACTTCCGTTCTGCCTGGTTGAGTTTGTAGGCAAGGGCTTCGGCCACCTCGTCGCCGGAGTCGTCGCTTGCGTCACTGGTCACTTTCCAGTCGGCCCGGGTTTTTGCTTCCAGGCCGAAGACAATTTCCATCGTCGGACCAATCACCGGTTCAAGAGCGGTGGGAATACCCCTAGACTCCTGGCGCTGCAACACCTCGGCGTCAAGCTGGTTGCCGTCGAGGTAGTCCATCTCACGGTCGGCTCGACTGCGCCACGGCGGTTGCCGCTCTATCTCATCCAGCCAACCGGTGAAGGTCGAGAGATCGCACGATTTCAAACCATCGCCAGTTTTTTTCCCTTTGTTCTCAGCTGAGGTGTCGTTCTCAGCTGAGGTGTCGTCTCGTTCAACTATGGTCACGTCGTGTGGTCGCATCATGGTTTTACACCGTTCTCCAATCCTCGGCCGGGAGTGGCTTGATATACTGCGGAGTCCCGACGGCCAGGCCATAGGCCTCAATCCCGCGTATCAACGACTCCAAGCCATCGTAACCGTGCATCGCCCAGTCGTGGCGCGGTCGGTTTTTCCAGCATCCATTCACATCATCCCACTCTCGCCGGAAGTTTTTGAGGCACTTTATGCCGGCGTCACAGGCTTCCCGGTTGATGTAGGCCTTTGGTAGCCAGAGTTTGACCTGTTGTATCGCGGTCCACTTGTCATCTATCCTCGGGACGATGGTGGTGTCGCGCATCCCTGCAGCTTTGAGGATCTCTTCGATGGTCTTCGGCGGCAGGGCCGGGTCTGTGCTGGTCCCGATTCTCCGGGCGCCGGCGTCATGGGGGAGGAAATGTCGTCCCCATATCGCGTTCGGGTATTTTTGGTTGAGCTCACGCCAGTAGTAGAGGACATCGTCGTCAGCTCCAGAGATATAGCCGACAAGGCGGTCCTGCAGGCCGACGCGTTGGTGGAGCCATATCGTCATGTGGTCGCTGATACCAAAATCCCACCCGGTGTTGATCGGCGAGCTGTAATCCGGCAGGAAGGTGGTTATCTGTCCAGCTTTTTCCAACTCGGTAATGATCGCCGCCAGGTATGTCCCCTCGATCGCCGCCTCGAAGGCCTCGTCGGGCGTTCCCGGGAACTCCCGCTTCATATCGTCTTTCTGTTGCGCCTCTTTTTTGGCGTACCATGCCCGCTTGCTTGGGCTCAATGTCATGCCGATCTTGGCTTCCAGTTTGGCGAAATACTTTTCGTGCTCTGCCGAGATATAGACGCCGTCGGGGTCGATCTCGTTCTCGGTGCCTTGCCACCATCCGAAAAAATGGAAACGGTAATCGAGTGGCGTGAGGATGTCGCCTCGGTCCTGCAACTCGCGGGATGTTTGACAATCCTCATAGAACTCGCCGCTGTTGCCTTCGGCCGTTGATTCGTTGAACACGAAACACCCGGGAGCGACCGTGTTCATGGCGCCGGTACGGATCTCCCTTGCTCTGTCCGGGAAACGCACGGCGATTTTCCCCATCTCGGAGATATGGAGGATCTGCATGGTGCCGCCGCGGTGCGACGTTCCAACCGAGACAGATGAACCGTTTGCCCACTCCAATGTCTCCTTGTTGTCGGTGGTCAGGGGGACGGCCACCTGTAGGGACTCGGGTAGGTTTTCATAGGCAAAACTGATCTTCGCCAGTTTCTTTTTCCCGTCATTCATCGTTATGTCGATGATGCCGGCGGAGGTGTGGCTGGCGAACAGGCAGGAGTCCATGATAAACATGGCGATCAGCGTAGAGAATCCACGTTGTCGATCTTTGAGGATGAGGTTCAGAAACCACATGGCTTTCCAAAACTCTCGCTGACTCTCATTTCGCACAAACTTTATGGCCCGCCCGTGCGTGTCTTTGCTCCAGTAAAGGTTATCCATGCGCCACTCGCGGTCATGCAGGCGATCCCGTAGTACAGGAACGCAATGGCGGACAGTGCGCGG
>CAYSON010000396.1:0-3719 GCA_964432635.1 uncultured Desulfopila sp. | reverse complement strand
TGAAATCACCGGCGCCGGCGGCAAGGCCGTGGCGCTTGACGGGGTGGCCATGGAGCCGCTGGCACTGTTCACCCAGCGCAACAAGCTGGGCGGGGCCAACGGCATCGGCCGCCTTGATCTGGTCGAGAACCGCTTTGTCGGCATGAAGTCGCATGGCGTCTACGAGACTCCGGGGGGCACCATCCTGCGCATCGGCCACCGCGACCTTGAGACCATAACCCTTGACCGCGAGGTCATGCGTATCCGCGACTCCTTGATTCCGCGCTACGCCGAGCTGATCTATAACGGTTTCTGGTTCTCGCCGGAGCGCGAACTCTTGCAGAAGACCATGGACGACACCCAGAAAACGGTCAACGGGGTGGTGCGCCTCAAGCTCTACAAAGGCAACTGTACCCCGGTGGGGCGAAAATCCGCGCAATCCCTCTATCAGCTCAACTTCGCCACCTTCGAGGAGGACAATGTCTATAACCAGGGAGATGCTACCGGCTTTATCCGCTTGAACGGGTTGCGCCTCAAGATAAATGCCCTGCAGGGGCGGTGCAGCAAATAGGACGAGTCGATGAGCACGGAAACAAAGGCAGGGTCGCAAAAAATGTGGGGGGGGCGGTTCGAGGAAGGGACTGCCGCTTCGGTGGAGGCCTTTACCGCCTCGATCCACTACGACAGCCGGCTTTACCGCTACGATATCGCCGGCAGCAAGGCCCATGCCACCATGCTGGCCGATAGCGGCATCCTTTCCAAAGAAGAGCTGACGGCGATCATCGAGGGTCTTTCCGCCATCGAGGCAGAGATCGCCGCAGGGACCTTCCGCTTTCGCCGCGAACTGGAAGATATTCACATGAATATCGAGAAGTCCCTGGTCGAGCGCATCGGACCGGCCGGCGCCAAGCTGCACAGCGCGCGCAGTCGCAACGACCAGGTGGCCTTGGATTTCAAACTTTATCTGCGCGACCAGTGCGACCTGCTGGTCGACCTCTTGGGCGGCATTCGCCGGGCCTTTGTGGGGCTAGCCGAAAAATATCTGGGCAAGGTCATGCCCGGCTATACCCACCTGCAGCGGGCGCAGCCGGTGCTCATTTCACACCACATGCTCGCCTATTTCGAGATGTTCTGCCGCGACCAGGGTCGCATTGGCGATTGCCGCAAACGCCTCAATCTCTCGCCCCTGGGTGCAGCCGCCCTGGCAGGCAGCGGCCTGCCCATCGATCGTGAGCAGGTGGCCGCGGCCCTCGGCTTTGATGGGGTGACCGCCAACTCCATGGATACCGCCGGGGATCGTGATTTCGCCATCGAATTCACCAGCTGTTGCGCCATGATTCAGCTCCATCTCTCCCGCCTGGCGGAGGAGCTGGTGTTGTGGTCGAGTCAGGAATTTGAGTTCGTTGATATCGCCGACCGTTTTTGCACCGGCTCGTCGATCATGCCGCAGAAGAAGAATCCCGATATCCCCGAGCTGATTCGCGGCAAGAGTGGGCGGGTGGTGGGCAGCCTGATGACCCTGCTGACCCTGGTCAAGGGCCTGCCACTCACCTATAATCGTGACTTGCAAGAGGATAAGGAACCGGTGTTTGACACCGTTGATACGGTCAGCGCCTCTCTGGCGATCATGACTGAACTGCTCGAAAATCTCGTTTTCAAGACTGAGCGGATGGCGGAGTCAACCCGCAGGGGCTGCATGACCGCCACCGATCTCGCCGATTATCTGGTACTGAAGAATGTACCCTTCCGCGAGGCCCATGCCATCGTCGGTCGGGCGGTTGCCCATTGCCTGGCCAAGGGCTGCGAATTGCCGGATCTGACCTTGGGCGAATTGCAGGGTTTTTCCCAGGTCATCGCCAAAGACGTCTACGAGTTGCTCAGTGTCGAAGGCTCGGTCAATAGCCGCATTTCCACTGGGGGAACGGGCTTGCAGCGGGTGGAAGAGGCGCTTACCATAGCAAAACAACAACTGGGGATTTAAGTGATGGTTAAAAAACGCATGATAACCATGGCGGGCGTTATTTTTCTGGGGATGACCCTGCTCTTCACCGGCGGCTGCGGCTTCAAGAACAAACCGGTACCACCGGCCAGCGTCGTTCCGGTGCCAATCGACGATCTGCGCTACACCGTCAGCGACAAGGGAGTGCAGCTTGTCTGGTCCTATCCGGTGCGGACCATTCGTGGTTCGGTACTGGAAGAGGTCTCCGATTTTGAGCTCTTCCGGGCGGAGATCCCCTTGGCCGACTACTGTGGCGGCTGCCCGGTGCCCTTCACCGAGCCGATGAGTCTTGGTGGTGGCTCCTCAGTGGACGGAGAGACACGGCGCAAGGCGACCTTTGACATGACCATGCTCAAACCCGGCCACAAATATTTCGTCAAAGTCCGCTCGCGCAACAACTGGTTTGCCGACAGTGATGACTCCAATATCATCACCTTTGTCTGGTTCGATCCGGCGCCGGCCACCGCCAAGGTCACGGCGACGCCGGGGGACCGTCAGATTTCCCTGTCCTGGCAGTCGGTGGCGCTGAAGGGTACGGCCACGGATATGACCGTCAAGTATCAAGTGCTGCGCAGCACAGACGGCAAGGAATATACCAAGCAGGGCGAACCGGTCGGTACTCCCCCCTTCGTCGACCGCAACTTGGTCAACGGGCGCAAGTATTTCTACACCGTGCAGAGCATAACTGACTATAAAAACGAGTTGGCCTTGGGCGGGGTGAGCAAGGAGATCGAAGCGATTCCCCTGGATATGACCGCGCCGCTGCCGCCGGGCGGGGTTTCTGCGGTACGCACTGAGGCCGGCATCAAGGTGTTCTGGGACCGCAGCGACGCCCCGGATCTCGCCGGCTATCGGGTCTATCGCCGTTCGGCCAACAAGGATGCTTACGAGATGATTGGCACGGTCGAACCGATCCATACCCTTTTCGTCGACAGCAAAGTCGACGACAGCGTGCGCTCTTACTATGCGGTGACCGCTTATGACACGGCGACTCCTGCCAACGAGAGCGGCAAATCGCGGGAAGCGACGATTAGAAACTAACAACGCGTCGGGTAACAGCAGTGCCGGTTGCCGGCAGACGCCCTCCCGCCGCCCTTCTCAGGCGGTTCGGGGGGCGCTGTCGTCTGGGCCAGTCGCAGGTTGCCAGGCGGCCTTTCTCTCCGGTTGCATGTGTTACTGTTGCCGGTACAATAGACGAAGCAGGAGTCAAAGATGCTGCCCTTTCCCATACCTTTTGCCAAGATGAGCGGTACCGGCAACGATTTCGTCATCATCGACAATCGCCGCCTGCTGGTCCCCCATGGGCAGCAGGCGGAACTGGCGTGCCGCCTTTGTCGCCGTATGTTTTCTGTGGGGGCCGATGGGGTGATCTTCATCGAAGATTCGCATAGCGCCGATTTTTCCTGGCAGTTCTACAATGCCGATGGTTCCCTGGGGGAGATGTGCGGCAACGGCGCGCGCTGCGCTGCCCGCTTCGCCTATCGCCACAACATTGCCGGCAGGAAGATGACCTTCGCCACCCTGGCCGGCACCATCGAGGCGGAGGTCGGCGAGCAGGAAGACGAAGTCAGGGTGCGGATGACTGTGCCCCGCGACTTTCGCTTAGGTCTCTGCCTTGAGCTCGGGGGAATGACGCGGAGCGTTGATTTCGTCGATACCGGTGTGCCCCATGCAGTGTTGCTGGTTGAGGACGACGATGTGCCGGTGGCCGAATGGGGGCGGGTGGTACGCTTTCATCCGC
>CAYSON010000395.1:1252-3725 GCA_964432635.1 uncultured Desulfopila sp. | reverse complement strand
CTCAACGATGGAAGGGAGAATCTGGTGGCAACTATGCCTGCGACGATGACGCAAATGCTGAGAGAGTTGCATCGGCGACCCTATATGACTTCACCTACCAGCAGGGTTGCGCTGATATTTCATCAAAGGTTGCTCATGAGATAATTATTTTTATGGTGGAAAATGTTCATTACCATCAGCATCTTAGCCTCGACAGGGCTCGCCTATTTTTAGATTTTCTCCTATCTTTTTGCCTTCTCCCGCCAATTTTGTTCCTCATCTGTAAGAAAAATCTGAGATCCGTTTGTTACCGTGGCGCCAGGCTATAAAGGACGAAGTCGAGGGCGTAGTGGAGCCTACCCGACATCGCCCGGGCCGAGGAATCTGCGGCTGGGTCCAGCGCGAGGAAGTTGTTCAAGACGGCGCAGGGATTACAATCGTGGAAAGGGCGTAACGGTGAACTAAAGAAAAGAGGAGGATGTCATGGTACGGAATTCTGAAATTCTCGTGGTGATCATTATGCTTCCGGTTCTGCTGCAGATCGTTGTACCCCTGGCGATGCTTTTCGCTTATGGCCTATTCACGGCGCTGCGATCGCTGTTTGTCGGTGGCGAGTTCGGGAAACTTGCCCCGGGTGCAGCGCAAGAGGACAAAAATTTGCAGCCGAGTCGGGTATGAGACGAACCTTGCGCAACGAAGGGGACCTGGTGACAAGGGCGACAGGCAGTAGGAGCAAGCTGAAACCGCTACCGTATAACGGCGAAGCGATGAGAAAATGGTCTCTCTATACTGCTCGGCAGAAAGAGGCCATCCTCGACGAGTTCCGCAGGCGACTCCCTCAAGACTATTACTGCAAGGCCACCTTTTTTCGGTTTCTCCAGGAAAAACTGACCGAGGGCGAGCAATTCGACGGCGCGGTCGAGAGGGTGTGAATCGGCCGAAAGCTCGGCATGGCAGAGAAGATGAGGATATCCGTGCCGAGCCGTCGTTACTCGTAGCTGAGCGTAAGGCCGACGGCGACCTCTTCCAGTTGGGACACGGTTGCCAGGGCGATTTTGCTGCGATAGACCAGCGCCGAGTCCTCGGGAACGGTATCGCCCTGCTATTCGCCCTTTTTGCAGCCGAGTGATTGTCTTCCTTCAAAATCGTTTTTTCTCGGTATTTCTCCCAGATAAAGCAGTTGCGGCGTCAATTGCCTGGTGCCTTCGGCATACTCGATGGGGAAATGCTTGTCGACCAGGACCGTCAGTTTCATCGGCAATCTGCTTACAGATCAGTCGTTCCACGAGAAGAGCATGGCGCCGATGACCAGGCATACCAGGGTCGATATGACCAGGATGGCGCATTCTCCTTGGATGTCGGCGAGGGTCGCCGCCTCGTTCATCACCTTGCGGGCGGCGCGCAGCAGGTGGGTCAAGGGGAAAAACGAAGCGAAATCCTTCACCATCTGTGACGAGCCCTCAAGCGAAAACCACACCTCGGAGACGAACATCATCGGCCATGAGATGAAGTTGAGGATGCCGCTGGTGAATTCTTCACTGGTGCCTCGGGCGGCGAAGATCAGGCCGATGGCGCAGAGATTGAGACCGCCGAGAACGAAGACCATGAGGAGCAGCAAGGGTGAACCCTCGACATGGAAATTGAAAATAAGGTCGGCCCCGAACCAGATGACCAGCAAGGTGAAGATGAGGAGGAAGATCCGCGACAGCATCTGGGCGGTGAGGTACTCGAAAGCGGTGAGCGGTGTCGCCTTGAGACGTTTCAAGGTGCCGTTCTTGCGATAGCGGACGATGACGTAGCCGATGCCCCATAAAGCTGAAAACATCATGTTCATGGCCAGGATGCCCGGCATCAGCCAGTCGATATAGCGGATCTGCGGGCCGTTGGTCACCCCGCGGAGTGGAGGGACTTTGTCGGCCATAAAGGCGGAGAGGTAGACCTTTTCTGCCAGCGCACTATTGGGAGAGGAGGAGTTGGTCCAGTAGGCCCACTCCGCGGAGGTGGCGTCGACGAGCAGATCGATGCGGTGGCGGGCAAGCTTGATTTCTCCCTCGTTTCGGTCCGATACCGGGATTACGAGGACGTGGCGATCTCCGATAAATCCTTGCGGGAGCGCAGTTTGTGCACCGACTTCGGCGGCGGAGGGAGGAAAGACGCCAATTTTGAACCGTTTGATTTCCCGGCCGTCGAACATGAATCCGAAGCCGATGATGATCAGCAGGGGAAAAGCGAAATTCCAGCCGAACGCAGCGCGGTCACGAAAGAATTCGGCGTTGCGGGCCTTGAATATGATCCAGATTCGTTGCAGATTCATCGGTCAGGGGAGAGGAAAAAGGATGGCGCCGACATGGCTACTCGCGGAGTTTTTTGCCGGTCAGACGGAGAAAGACATCCTCGAGATTGGCGGAGTGGACGGAAATGCCCGGCAGGTCGATGTTGCGGTCGATGAGCTCCTTGAGTCCCTGGTGCACCGTATCGGTATGGATGAGGATCT
>CAYSON010000395.1:0-1242 GCA_964432635.1 uncultured Desulfopila sp. | reverse complement strand
GCACGGTGAACTCTAGCCCTTGCAGGGCTTCCCGGGACGTATGACCCGGCAGGATAATGGAGCTTCCCCCTCCGTAGCGTTGGATCAGGTCGCTGGGGCTACCCGAGGCAATTATCGTGCCCTGGTCCATGATGGCGATATCGTCGCAGAGATACTCGGCCTCTTCCATCGAATGGGTGGTGAGGATGATGGTGCGTCCCTCCTCCTTCAACTCGTGGATGATGCCCCAGAGATTGCGTCGTGATTGCGGGTCGAGTCCGGTGGAAGGTTCATCGAGAAAGACCAGGTGGGGCTGGTTGATCAGAGCTAGGTCCAGCATTAGCCTCTGCGCCTGGCCTCCGGAGAGTTTGTCGTTACGCTGGTTTTCGATGGCATCGAGGCCGCAGCGGCGGCTGATCTCCTGGCAATCGGCAGGGTTGCTGTAGAGCTTGGCAAAGGTTTCCAGGGTTTCCCGCACCGAGAGGAAATTGAACAGCGAGGTGTGCTGAAACTGGATACCGATTTCCTCGCGAAAGGCGCGGTTTCGCGGTTTCCCCCGGTACAGCACTTCTCCGCTAGTGGCTGGAATGATGTCCTCAATGATTTCCAGGCTGGTGGTCTTGCCGGCGCCGTTTGGGCCGAGAAGACCAAAACAGATACCGGAAGGAACAGTGAAGGAGACATCACGAACCGCCTCTATGAAGGAAAAGCGTTTGCGGAGGTGGCGTACCTCAAGAATTGGTTGCATGATGTCGTCGGGGCAGAAGGGGGGTGATTGTGTCTGCCGCGACCTTACCAACGGTCACCGGTGGGGGCAAGTGATTTCCGTTGTATTGGTCGGTGTCACGACTTTTTGCACCCGCCACAAAGAGTCATTGTTCTGTTCACGAAAAAATGTCACCATCGCGCCGATGGTGCTGTCATTGATCCACAAACACCCCTGATCCTGCAAGTCACATGAGTGCTGCCTATGGTGTCCGATTTCACTGTTCGAGCGTTGGCCGTTATCCGGCAAATACCACCCGGGAAGGTGGTCACCTACGGAATGGTGGCGGTGCTTGCCGGCAACCCGCGTGCGGCCAGGCAGGTGGGGTGGCTCCTTCATGGCCTTTCCGAGCGCCACCGCCTGCCGTGGCACCGGGTGGTGAATCGTTATGGCGCCATCTCGCCGCGCGCTGAAGGTGATGGCAACTGGCAGCGTGTGTTGTTGGTGGAGGAGGGCGTAGTTTTCGCCTCTGACGGGCGAATTGATCTGCAGCAATC
>CAYSON010000394.1:0-3726 GCA_964432635.1 uncultured Desulfopila sp. | reverse complement strand
CGAGCCGATCACCGACGACCGCCAGTTGCCCCAGGCGGCGGTCCTGCTCTGCAAGTGCGGCGAGTTTGCCGGGGCCGAAGGTATCGATCTCGATCTGATCAAGTCCGAGTTGCAAAAGCATCGCGGGGTTGGCACCGTCCATGTGGTCAACTCTATCTGCTCCGATGACGGGCAGAAGGAGGCCCTCGATGTCCTCAAAAAAGCCAAATGCAACCGCCTGCTGATTGGCGCCTGTCAGCCCTTCATGTACCGCCGCAAGGTCCGTGACATTGCCAAGAAGGCCGGATACAACTCCTCTCTGGTGCAGATTTTTGACCTCCTGGGCATTGCCCGACGGGGTACTGAAGAGGCTTCGAAACAGGCCTGGACGCGCCGTACCATCAACGAGGTCAAGGCCGATATCGAATCACTCAAGCAAAAGCCGGCACTGCATGTGCAATCGGTGCCGATTAACTCCACCGCCCTGGTGGTAGGTGGTGGCATCGGCGGCATGCACTCCGCCCTGTCGTTGGCCAACCGCGGTATTCCCGTCCATCTGGTGGAAAAGTCCGAGGAACTGGGCGGCTTTGCCGGTAACCAGATTGCTTCTACCGTCGATGGCCTGCAACCCATTATTATGGCCAAGGACCTCAAGCTCAAGGTCTTCGAACACAAAAAGATCACCGTTCACCTCAATGCCGAGGTGGCCAAGACCGAGGGCACCCTCGGCTCCTTCGAATCGAAGATCGTCTATAACGGCAACGGCAAGAACACCTACCTTCATCACGGGGCGGTGATCATGGCCACCGGCGGCCACGAGGGCAAAACCGATGAATATGGCTACGGCCAGTCCGAGAACATCCTCACCCAGTTCCAGTTCAAGCAGCAACTGGAAAGCGGGGCCATCGACGCCGGGGCACTCGAAAACGTGGTGATGATCCAATGCGTTGGTTCCCGCGAGACCGGCAAGCGCGAGTACTGCAGCCGCATCTGCTGCATGTGGGCGGTGGCCAACGCCTTGAAGATCAAGGAGATGAACCCGGAAGCCAGGGTCTATGTGCTCTATCGCGACATCATGACCTACGGTTTTCTCGAGCAATACTACACCAAGGCGCGGGTGGCTGGGGTAATGTTCGTCAACTACGACCTGGGCTCCAAGCCGCAAGTGGAGATCGTCGACGGCAAGCCAACCATGCGTTTCACCGAAAACATCCTCAATACCGAGGTGGAGATCTCCCCCGCCTATCTGGTGCTTTCCACCGGTGTCGATCCCGAACCGAGCAACAAGGAACTGGCCGAGGCCTTCTCCCTGCCGCTCAACCGCGACGGCTTCTTCAGCGAGGCCGATTCCAAGTGGCGGCCGATCGAGTTCAAGCAGATCGGCAGCTTCCTCGCCGGAGCGGCTCATTCACCGATGCCACTGCCGGACGTGATCATGCAGGCCGAGGCCGCGGCGCAAAAGGCCTACACCTACCTGTCTGGCGGGTCGATCAACACCGCCCGCGTTACCTCCACGGTCAAGGACGCCTTGTGCATTCGCTGCCAGCGCTGCGTCAGCGTCTGTCCCTTCGAGGCCAGATCCTACAACGCCGTGGAACATCGTATCGAAGTCGATCCCGCCGGCTGCCAGGGCTGCGGCATGTGCGCCGTCGCCTGCCGTAACAACGCCGCCGAGGTTTCAGGCTGGAGCGACAAGCAGATGATGGCGGTCATCGACGCAAAACTGGCGGACGATCTGCAATTGTCCACCGCATCATAGAGGGATGATATGAATCCGCAAAGCGAAGCCAACAAAGATTTATGGAAGGCGATTTACAATACCGGCGATTTGCACCACTGCTTCAACTGCAGCACCTGCATCTCCGGTTGTCCGGCCTCCTTCGGCGATCCGCCGCTGATGGTGCGTAATCTGGCGCGCAAGGTCATGTATGGCCTCGAAGAGGCGCTGTTCGAGGATGACACTCCCTGGGCCTGCGTCAGCTGCTCGCGCTGCGAGGAGATGTGTCCGATGGATGTCAAGCCGTTTGAAATGATCCTCGCCATTCGTCAGTGGCAGGCCAGCAACGACGAAACCCGAGTGCCGCCGTCGATCGTCGAGATTTACAAGCGCGGCTACACCCAGGCGGTCGGCACCAACGTCGAGACCCGCGAGGCCCTCGGCCTGCCGCCGTTGCCAATCATCACCACCAACGAAGAGCAGCTGACCATGTTTCGTGAGATGCTGATGAAGACCCCGGTGGTGGCAGCCAACGACTATATGTTCGGCGGCTGATGTCGACCGTATCTTTTGCCAAGAGGTGCTGAAAATGGAATTCTGTCTCTTTTTAGGTTGTAATACCCCGGCAATACGGCCGGACGTGGAAAAGGCCATCCGCGCCTCCATGGACGAGCTGGGGGTGGATCTCGTCGATGCCGACAACTATGTCTGTTGTCCTGCCTTCGGCTCCTTCCCCTCCACCGACGAGGACAGCTGGCTGGCCACCAGCGGCTGGAATCTCTCCATCGCCGAGGGCAAGAAGCGCGATATCCTGGTACAGTGCGGCTCCTGTTACAGCTCGCTGCGAATGGGCCGTGAGCATATCATGCACAGCGAGGAAAAACGCAATCGCGTCAACGAGCTGCTCGAGCCGACCGGACGAACGGTGTGTGGCTCCTCGCGGGTGCGCCACGTCTCCGAGGTGCTCTACAAGGAGATCACCCCGGCGGGTATCGCCGAGAAGATCAAGATCAGTCTCGAGGGGCTGCATGGCATCGTCCAGTATCCCTGCCACACTCTCTATCCCAGCGAGGTGGTAGGCTTCGAGGACTCGCCCCGCCAGCCCAAGGGGATGCGTCAACTGGTCGAGGCCCTTGGCGCCACCGTCGATAGTTACAGCCGCGAACTGCAGTGCTGCGGGGGTGCCGGCGGTTTCATGAAGAGCACCCCTGAGCAGGCCATTGAATTCGCCCAGAGCAAGTTCGATGCCATTCTCGCCGAGACCAAGGCCGACTTTATTGCCGTTTCCTGCATCACCTGCCTGATGCATATGGAAAACGTGCAGAACACCCTCAACAAGAGAGTGGGGGAGGAACGCTACAAGATCCCCATCTTTGACTACAACCAGCTGCTCGCTCTGTGCCTCGGCAAGGAGCAGAAACAGGTTTCGTCGATCTGCAACGTCTCGCGGGACAAGATCCACCAGTTCATCGCCAACGCCAAAGTCGCCGCCTAAGGGCGGCACCTGGCTCACCTCCGGAGGTGTTATGAATTTTCATTCGATCGATCATATACTCGAATTTGCCATCGACAAGGAGAAGGAGGCGGTGTCCTTTTACACCGACCTCAGCAGGAAGGAGACCATCTCCTCCCTGAAGGAAACCTTTCGCGAGCTGGCCCAGGAAGAAGCACGTCATGTCAAGATGCTCACCACCATCGCCAAGAACAAGACGGTTATCGCTTCCTACGAGCTCAAGAAGGTCGCCGACCTCAAAATCAGCGACTACCTGGTGGACAAGGAGTATGTGGAAGGGATGGGGCTTGAGGACATCCTCACCATCGCCATGAAACGCGAGGAGATGGCGGTCAAGCTCTACAAAGACCTGGCAGGCCAATCCACTGACCAGGAGGCGGTCAAGCTCTTCACCCTGCTCTCCCAGGAAGAGGCGCAGCACAAGTTGACCTTTGAAAAGAACTACGACGATTTGTTGCAAAAGCAGGGCAATTGACCACCGGTCCCCGTTTTCCCTCCTCCCTTTAGCACAGCAACG
>CAYSON010000393.1:0-3728 GCA_964432635.1 uncultured Desulfopila sp. | reverse complement strand
GACCGGTGGCCCGGCCGTTTTCCAGGTAGCTGTAGGGAGGGTACTCGCTGCCGATGATTTTCAGGTTTTGTGCGGCAAGTGGCGACGCCAGCAGCAGGATCATAGCCAAGAGAGTCGTTCCGAGGCTTCCGGCTCCCCAAGTGGTTTGGTTGTCGTGGACGTTCATCTCTCCGTCTCCCTGGCTCTTGCACCGTTGGCCTGGTTGGTCCGGTGTATCGCTTTGTAGAGAGTATATGGCAAGATTTGCGCCCCGGTCAAGAAGAGTCGGAACAGAGTGGTATGACGGTAGAGGTCTATATGAGGGAGAGATGAACAAGGTGACCATGAGCAGGGACGAACGGGCATGGGTGCTCTATGATGTCGGTAACTCGGCCTTCGTGCTGGTGATGGTGACGGCGATTATGCCGATTTTCTACAAGGATGTGGCGGCAGTGGGCATCAGCGCGGCAGAGTCCACCGCCCACTGGGGTTTCGCCAACTCCTTTTCCTCGCTGCTCCTGGCCCTGGCGGCGCCTTTGCTCGGGGCCATGGCCGACCGCGGTAACCGCAAAAAAATATTCTTTCTCGCCTTCCTCTTCGTTGGCCTGGCTTTTACTGTCCTTCTCGCCGGGGTCGGCCCAGGGCAATGGCTGCTCTGTCTTGCGCTTTTTGTCCTGGCGCGAATCGGCTGGGCCGGGGCCAACATCTTCTATGATGCCTTCCTTCCTGATGTCGCCACTGCCGAGCGGCGCGATCTCATCTCGGCCCGGGGCTATGCCTACGGCTATATCGGCAGCGTCATCCCCTTTGTCGCCATCATCGCCCTGCTCCTCGCCAGCGGCATGGAGGAGGGGCTGCCGGCGGGGCCGGCGCGGCTCGGTTTTTTGATCGTCGCCCTGTGGTGGCTGCTGTTGTCTCTGCCGGCGCTGCGTCATCTCAGACAACGGCCGCAACCGTCGGCGGAAGCACACGGTGGCGGCGGTTGGTCTCGTCTGTGGCAGACCTTCCGCGAGGTGCGCCGTCACAGGCAGGCCTTTCTCTTTCTGCTTGCTTACTTTTTCTATATCGACGGGGTAGACACCATCATCACCATGGCCACCGCCTATGGCCGCGACCTCGGTTTCGGGGTTACTTTGTTGATCGTCGTCCTTCTGGTCATCCAGATCGTCGCTTTTCCCTGTGCCCTGCTCTTTGGCAGGCTGGCAGAGCGCTTTTCGGCGCGGCGGATGATCTTCGTCGGCATTGCCATTTATGCGGTGGTGGTCGGCATCGCCTTTCTCTTACCGAGTATCGAGCAGATGGCGCTCAAGACCGGGGTCTTCTGGCTTCTCGCCGTGCTGGTGGCCTCAGCCATGGGCGGTATCCAGGCGCTCAGTCGCAGCTATTTCTGTCGTCTCATCCCCCCCGGGAAAAGTGCTGAATTTTTCGGTTTTTATAACGTCTTCGGCAAGTTCGCGGCGATCACCGGACCCTTTCTGATGGGGCTGATCGGCCAAATCACTGGGGAAAGCCGCTGGGGGGTGCTGAGCATCCTGGTCCTGCTCCTCATCGGGGCGGGGCTGCTGGCTCTGGTCAAGGAAGAGGGGTAAGGCGATCGCAGAGCAGCAAAAGCAGCAATTCCTCCGGTGGAGCAAGCCGATCGAGCAGGCGATCGATAGAGAGGGGGCGGGTCATGGCCTGATCTGTCGGTCGATCGCGGACGTTGCTCATCTCAGCAAGCCAGGGCACGGCGCGCCTCCTGACGCAGCAGCATGTCGAGGATCACCAGGGCCTCCATGGCCTCGACGATCGGCACCGCCCGCGGTACCACGCAGGGGTCATGCCGGCCCTTGGCCTCGAGAATCGCCGCCTCACCGCTGAAGTCGACCGTTTCTTGGGGCAGGGAGATGGTGGCGGGCGGCTTGAAGGCGATGCGCAGGGTGATCGGTTCGCCGTTGCTGATGCCGCCCTGGATGCCGCCGGAGCGGTTGCTGCTGGTGCCGAGGCGGTCACCCTTGATGACAAAGGGGTCGTTATGCTGTGAGCCGCGCATAATCGCCCCGGTAAAGCCCGAGCCGATCTCAAAGCCTTTGGTGGCCGGGATGGCGAGCATTGCCTGGGCCAGTTTGGCCTCGAGTTTTTCGAACACCGGCTCGCCGAGGCCGACCGGGACTTGGCGAATAACGCAGCAGACGGTGCCGCCCACCGAGTCGCCCTCTGCCTTGAGCTGGGTCACCAGTTCCGCCATGCGCCGGGCAGCCTCCTGGTCGGGGCAGCGAATCGGAGTGGCATCAACCTCTTCCCTGGTAATCTTTTCGCCATCCACCGGTCCTGCCTCGATTTCTCCAACGCTCGCCACCCAGGCGACAATGTCGATGCCGTGTTTCTCGGCGAGGATCTTGGCGGCTACCGCTCCGGCCGCCACCGTGCCGATGGTTTCCCGGGCGCTGGAGCGGCCACCGCCGGAGGAGGCACGGATGCCGTATTTCATCTGATAGGTGTAGTCGGCGTGGGAGGGGCGGGGGATGTCGCGCATGGTGCCGTAATCCTTGGGGCGATGATCCTTGTTGGCGACCTGCAGGGCAATCGGGGTGCCGAGGGTGCGGCCGTGTTCGGTGCCGGAAAGGATCACCACCCGGTCTTCTTCCTGGCGATCGGTGGACAGAGTGCTCTGTCCGGGCCGGCGCCGATCGAGTTGTGCCTGGATATCGGCTTCGACCAGGCCAAGGCCCGGCGGGCAGCCGTCGATAACCACGCCGACCGCCTTGCAGTGGGATTCGCCGAAGGTGGTGATACGAAAGAGAGTGCCGAAACTGCTGGACATGGTGTTCTCCTGAAGAAAGAGAAAGGGTCAGCAGAGACAGGTCAAGGCGACAAGTTGCTCTTGCGGTCTGCTGCTGCTGGTGCGATGATTGAGTTCCACGGTGGAAGAAGTTGCCGAATATAATGGCTGGTATCTGTCCTTTTGTAAAGCGTTTGTCTGCTGCCACCACGTTACGGGCCAACAGGTAGTCAAAATGTGGCGGGGCAAGGAAGAATCCTGGCGAGTAATCTAGAGGATCATGGAGGCATGATGGAAAAGAACGAACAGCGTTTCGTCTACAAAGAGCTTTGCGCGGCGGTGACCGAGGCCATAGCCGCCGTCGGTGTTGGTCGGCAGGTTGCCGAGGTCGAGGCGGCGATCATGGTTGAGGCCGACTTGCAGGGGGTGCCGTCGCATGGGGTGAGGATGCTGCCCGGCCTGCTGCGGGGGCTTGTCGATGGCCGGGTCAACAACAAGGCCGAGATCCGGCTGCTGCATGAATTTGCTGCGGTGTGCCGCCTTGATGGCGATAACGGTACGGGTCGCTATGTGGCGCGCCAGGCCATGGACCACGCCATGGAGCGAGCTTTTCGCTATGGCGTTGGCGTTTGCCTTGCCGGGCGCACCACCCATTGGGGACGTGCCCATTACTACGCAGCCTGGGCAGCGCAACAGGGGTTGATCGGCATCTGCATGACCAACGGCATGCCCTGCATGGCGATCTTTGGGGCCACCGGCCGGGTCATCGGCAACAATCCTTTGGCCATCGCCATTCCCCGTGGAGAAGACGAGGACCCGGTGGTGCTTGACATGGCCATGAGCCAGGCGGCGGTGGGCAAGGGCGCCACCTGGCTCCGCGAAAAAAGAGAGATCCCCGAGCATTGGGGGTTGGACGATCACGGTCGGCCGAGCGGCGACGCCAAGGCCATACTCGGTGGCGCGGTTCTGCCCTTTGGTGGCCACAAGG
>CAYSON010000392.1:0-3737 GCA_964432635.1 uncultured Desulfopila sp. | reverse complement strand
GAGCGGTGTATTCCGGACGCCACGGTGGTACCAACGAGGAGGAAAAGGTCCGGCAGTGCAGCTTGCCGGCATCGCAGGCGCTGGCGATTTCCGCTCCCATCTGACGGTAGAAGTCGAGGGCCTTTTGCCCAGATTCGTGGTAGCCGGAGGCGGCCACCGCATCGCGCAAGGCCCAGATAAAGAAGGCCGCGGGAATTTCATTTTCACCTGCTAGGCTTTGCCAGCGGATTCCCACTGGTCCGTCGAGTTGGTCCTTGATTTTACCAAAGGTCGGACTGATCTCGTATGCCTGGAATCTGGCGGCACGGGTCACCGGGATGAATTGGCGGTCGTCCTTGGTGATGATGCGCAATAGCCCGCCGTAAGCCGACGCGAATTCCGGGGTGACGATCTCGATCACCGCCGGAACACCGTAGTAGGCCTGGTTGATTTGTCGCACCATCTGCACCGTACCGAGCAGGAGCAGCGAGGGCAAAAGGCAGAGGAGCAGCGGCCGACCCCAGCGCTTGAGCAGCGTCGGACCCTTGGCGATGCAGAAAAGATAGAAAAAGACTAGAGTCAGCGAGGGCATGAGAAAGATCGACTCGCCGCGGGTGATCCAGAAGATCGCCACGGCCACGCCCAAGGCCAGCGACCAGGCCAAGGCCTGTCGCAACGGCCCAAAGGCTCGTATCGCCAGGCCGAGCAGCAGGCTCATCACGGTCAGGGCCAGCGGTGCGTAGATGGAGAGCTGGAAGATGCGGCCGATGGCCGGGTAATTATAGGAACCGGGATTGAGGAGGAGGAGAGTGAAACAAAAGAGAAGAGCCAGGTGGTTGCCTGCCAGCGGCCGGACGGCAACGACGAACAGCCAGCAGGCGAGCACATAGAAGAGGTGGATGGAGAACAGCAGGGGCAGCGACAGCCATTGGCTGAGGGCGATGAACAACGGGAAAAACGGCTCCTTGATCAGGGTCAGCTGATTGTAATCGCCAAGCCACCTGCCGTTGAGGATGTTTTCGGCATGGCGAATAAAGAGCAGATCGTCGTGGGGCGTCATGGTGACCATGACCAGATGGGCGCGGATCAACCAGAGTTTGATCACGGCGAGGAGCAGACAAAGACCATGAAAGACCCTGGGGGAGATGTCCTTTGGCAACAACAATGGCACGAGTTCTTACCTTTTATGGGAAGAGCCGCTGGCGCGGCAGTTGGCTCACCGATCAACGGCGGCGGTTTTCGGCTCAGAGACTATCCCGTTCGCCCTGCTGAGACAAGGGATTTTTCCCCGGTCGGCGCCCCGCTCCGGGAAAGTCGACAAGAATATTTTCCGGCTTGATTGATCTTTATGGCACAATGTGGCATTATTTAGTCATGGAAGCTCACACCTTTTTCCCCTCCGGGCAAACAGTTTTTGTTCCGTTTTGGCCGCTACCAGCATCGAACCTTGTCATGCGCACAACTGTGGCGATCCTTTCTGCTGCAAACGCTTTTGTCGTGGCCTTGTTGATGCTTTTTGGTGCCTCCGTGCCGGCGTTGGCCAGCGCATCCGATCTCGAGCAATTGATCAACCGCGCCCTGCAGGCCAGTCAGGAGCTGGTCGCCGGCGAAGAGCGGGTAACCATGGCGCGGGCAAAGGCCGAGCAGGCCGGATCGCTCGAGGACCCGATGCTGATGCTTGGCATAGACAATGGATTGATACGCGACCCTCTCGATTTTGACCGTGAGGCCGACACCTCCAAGGTGATCGGCCTCAGCCAGATGGTGCCGTTCTACGGTAAACGCGACCTCCGCCGGCGCGGGGCCGAGGTCGAGGCTGCTGTCGAGGCCGAGCGTTTACTGGAAAAGCGACTGGTGATTCGCCGCATGGTCAAGCAAAGCTGGTTCCGTCTCGGCCTGGTCGATGGCAATCTTGAGATTCTCGCTAAAACCATCGATGCCTTGGGCGATTTGCTCCGTTTTTCCGAGACCATGTATGCGGTTGGCAAGGGCTTGCAACAGGATGTGCTCAAGGCGCAACTGGAATTGTCCAAGATGGAGGAGATGCGCATCGAACTGCAGGGCGAGCGGCAAATGCTCGCTGCCGTCCTCAACGGTTTGACCTACCGTGATGGCGCGACACAGGTGGCCACCGTTGTCTTGCCGGAGATAAACGGGCCACCGGCGGTTGCAGAGGAACTGGTTGGCCTGGCCCTCTCGCGGCGTCCGTTGTTCAAAGCCCAGGCGGCCCTGCTTGAGAAAAGCCTGGTCGGTCGAGAACTGGCCGAGCGCGAGATTTACCCCGACTTCACCCTCTCTTTCCAATATATGCAGAAAGAATCGGGAGAAATGAGCGACGGTGACGATATGTACGGCCTGTCGCTCACCTTTAACCTGCCGGTGCAGCATGGGCGACGGCAGGCGATGGTTGCCGAGGCCGGGGCCGAGCACCGCATGCTGCTGGCCGAATTTGCCATGTTCCGTAACGAGTTACGCAAGGACATAGGCGAAACGCTGGCCAAACTTTCCCGCATCCGACGTCAGGAGGAGTTGTACCGCCACGGCCTGCTTGATCAGGCCGCGGCACTTCACGAAACCACCATCGCCTCGTACCAGGCGGGTAAAGCCGACTTCATGGCGGTGCTCGACAGCCGCATGGGCCTTTTCTCCCTTGAGCGTCGTTTGCAGCAAGCGGTGGCCGAGTACCATGTGGAAACGGCTGTGCTTGAGGTTCTGGTTGGTGGCGAAGCACCGGGGGCGGGACCACGATGAGCGGAGGAATGCAGTGCGGGCGATGAGATGGTTACTGATAGTGGTATTGATAAGCGGGGCGGTGGCGGGCGGCTACTATTTCGGGGCGCGCCAGCACGATGGCCACAACCATAAGGGCGAGGTGGCACTGGAAAAGGTCGGACAACAGTGGACCTGCGGCATGCATCCCTTTATCATCCGCGACGAACCCGGACTGTGCCCGATCTGCCACATGGACTTGACCCCGGTCAAGGCCGGTACCAGCGGAGGGAGTAGCGCTCCGGGCCCAAGCAAATGGCGTTCGCCAATGGACCCCAGCTATATCCGCGACCAGCCGGGCAAGGACTCTATGGGCCACGATCTGGTGCCGGTAAGTGAGGACGGAGGCGATGGCAACAGCATCAGCATCGATCCGGTTACCACCCAGAACATGGGCATCCGCAGTGAGGCGGCGGCCAAGCGTAGCCTGGCGACGACCCTGCGCACCGTCGGCCTGATTGCCTATGAGGAGGGTAAGAAGGTCTCGATTAACAGCAAAATCGACGGCTGGATCGAAACGCTGCACATCAACCGCGAGGGGCAGGACGTCAAAAAGGGACAGCCGCTGCTCGCCCTCGACAGTCCGGAATTGGTGGCGGCCCAGGAGGAGTATCTGCTTGCTCTGCGCAATGGCGGGAGACTGGCCGGCAGCCCGCTGCCCGAGGTGGCGGAGAGCTCGCGGCGACTGCTCGCCGCCGCCCGCACCCGCCTGCAGTACTGGGACATCAGCGATGCACAGATCGAAACCCTCAAGGCATCCGGACAGCCGTCGAAAACCCTCACCCTGTACAGTCGGCACAACGGGGTGGTGATCATGAAAAAGGCCCTTGAGGGCATGCGCGTCATGGCCGGCGAGGAACTGCTGCAGATCGCCGATATCTCACGGATATGGGTCAACGCCGAGATCTTCGAATACCAGTTGCCCGGGGTTTCTGTCGGGCAAGAGGCGGAGATCGAGCTGCCCGAAGGCACCTGGACCAAGGCGAGAT
>CAYSON010000391.1:0-3762 GCA_964432635.1 uncultured Desulfopila sp. | reverse complement strand
GGTGGCAAAGTCGATGATTTTGACGTTCGTACGCCGCTTGCGGTTGGCGAGCATCCGGGAAAAGAGCACCGGATGCATCTCCGCCATATTGTTGCCCCAGGTAACAAAGACATTGGCACTGTCGATGTCCTCGTAGCAACCCATCGGCTCGTCGATGCCGAAAGAGGTCATGAAACCGGTGACGGCACTCGACATACATAACCGGGCATTGGCCTCGACATTATTGGTGCCGAGGCAACCCTTGAAGAGCTTCGAGGCGACATAGCCGTCGGGGATTGTCCATTGTCCGGAGCCGTAGATGGCCACCGAGTTTTTGCCGTGTTTATCCCTGGTCTCCTTGAGCTTTGTGGCCACCAGATCGAGAGCCTCGGCGATCGGCACCTCGACCATCTTGCCGTCTTTTCGGATCTTCGCCTTGGTTATCCGGTCGGCGCCATACAGCGCCTGCACCGAATGATAGCCTTTCATGCAGCACAGGCCCTTATTGACGCTACAGTTCGGATCGCCCTTCACCGCCACCGCCCGACCCTCGACAACCCCGACCAGTACACCGCAGCCGGTGCCGCAAAAGCGACAGGGTGCCTTCTGCCAGGAAACCACCCCGGAATTGGTGGTGATTTTCGGCCAATCGGCAAAACTGATCCCCGGGAAAAGCGCCCCTGCCGTTGCCACTGCACTGGTTGCCGCGGCACTGAGAATAAATCGTCGTCTATCAAGTTTCATGGTGTTCTCACTTCCTCCCTAATTTTTCATCGTAGCCAAAGGTCAGGTTAAGAGATTGCAGTGACTGCAACTCTTTTAATTTTCCCTGGAGGGCTTCTTCGCCGGTTTCGTCCGGGGTATCGGTGACAAGAACGACAACGTCTTGATCTGTGGCTGGGATAACGTGGCAATACGGAAGAGCAGAAAGTTCGGCGCAAAGGGTCTCCTTGGCTCCACTTCTGGGAATGGCGAGATAGCTGAAGATCGGCATGACAACTTTAGAATATGGTTGACTGTTGTGAGAATAGCCTGTCTGCTACCCCCCATCATCATACACTTGCCAGCAGAAATCTTTGACCTAGATCAAAGAGTATTCTTCTTATCAACTCCTCGATTGTACGATCAGTTTAATTCTATTTCATTTTTACGTAACATTCCAATCAATTATTCTTATTTATGCCTGGGGCATTACAAACGGCGTTTTTCCTTCCCCCACGAATAAAACCGCGAATAGGCATAGAGGATCTCATGGACAGGTTGGCGGTATCCTTGTCTGTGAGTCATGTACCATGTCAATTTCCTCTCGCATTAGTTAGTTATATCAGGCTATTGTTAACCAACATTCTTCCATCATATCTTTTGGTTAGAACTCAGAACCTATTCGTTCCGTTCACGCAGCTCCCCCCTTAATTTTAATTATTTCAAGAGCTGTGCTGCTTTCAAAAAAAGTATATTGTTCTCAAGATGAACATGCTTATGGAGATCGTTCTCGAACTCCTTCAATTTCTGATAGGTAACCATAAATGTATTGCAGACATCACCAGGTATTGCGTACCCCCCTGCCAGATAACGGATTTTGTGTATCGCATCGCCAACTTCTTCGTGTTCTTTCGTGAGCTTTGCGAAGGAGTTCTTGATCGTTTCTCTATCGTTCCCTGCTGGTGTTGCGCCAGTTTTTCTATCCATGTCGATTCGCTTGATGGCTGGGAAAAAAACTTCCTCCTCATCCTGGAGATGAACCGTCAAATCGGTTGCCATCTTATCAAAAATGGCGGCGATTTGGATTAACTCGGGATGATGAGCACCATGGACCTCAGCAATCTTGTGGGTATATGCCGTAATCTGACCGGTATTCTCTTTGATATAGGAATGGTGGACATTTATGATATAGCCAATGAGAAATGATAACTCCCACGAGGTGAAATTCTGGCTTCGCTCGACTGGTTTGCTTTTTACTGCTTCAAGTTCCTCTGTTATGGAGCTAAAATCGATCCCCTTTTCCATGCAGGTCGCCGAAAGTGTTGCCTTACCCCCACAGCAGAAGTCGATTCCGTGGTCCTCAAAGATCTGTGCGGTTCGGTAATCTTCGGCGACAATTTCGCCGATAGTTCTCTTCGACTCTTTCATTATTTTCCACCTCCAATGAGAATATTTTGCCTTATAAAAATCAGGACAAAGCCTTCTTGCACAGTTTTTAAAAATCGTCTGCTGTTTCAAAGGATTCTGGCAGTTTTGCCCTTAAAACCAGAACTCCGGATATTTCCGGCTCTTTGGGATATTGTTGACGATAACGGCAACAATGAGCATGACACCTGCCCCTATTGCAGCCGGCATTATTACATAAAGGTAGCCGAGATCATGAACGGTCCCACCGCCAATTACTGCAATCAGGGCGGTAGCCCCTCCCGGTGGGTGGAGGGTTTTGGTGAGATGCATTAAAGCAATCGAAGTGGAAACAGCCACAGATGCAGCCAGCCAAGGCTCACCACCTAGCCATTGGAAGGCAGTCACTCCAATAAAAGCGGAAAGAATATGGCCACCGAGCAGATTCCTCGGCTGGGCCAGGGGGCTGCGAATTGCTCCATAGATGAGCACTGCTGATGCACCAAAAGAACCGATAATCATCATTAGGCTGGCCTGGTCGAGCAGTTTGAAGTGGATAAGAGAAACTGCTGCGATACCGAGAAAGCTGCCTACCCAAGACCAGACCACCTCGGACAGACCTACTTTAGGCGGGCTTTGTCCGCCGCCTTTCATCTTGTGCCAATAGTTCACAGTTTCGACTCCTCTTTGAAGACGCTGTAGGAATGAGCCAGATCGGTACGTGTGACGATGCCGACAGGTCGCCCATCCGCGTTGATGATCGGCAATCGGTTGATCCGCCGGCCTACAAAGAGAGCTGAAATATCACCAATGGTCATCTCCGGAACACCGGTTATTGCTGGTCCTGTCATGATGTCACCTACGGTGCGGTTACGTAAGTTGCCAATCATGCACTTTTTATTATTAAGGCAATGGGTAGCGATTTGCATGAAAGAGGGCGTTGCGCCGAACCCCATTTCTTGGAGAAAATCCTTTTCGGAGACAACACCTACGATCTTTCCTTCATTATCGACCACCGGCGCCCCTGATATCTGCTTTTCCGCGAGCAAGGCGGCGGCCTTGACCAAATCCATCTCCTGGCCAACCACATGGACGGCTTTGGTCATGAGGTCAGCGGCTTTCCGAGAGGTAAGTAATCTTTTTACTGCCAAAGAATATGCTACTTGATACACCTCCTTAAAATCACCAGGAGTGATATCGAGATAACCCTGAATGGTCCTCATTGCTTCGACTACATCCTGTTCTGAAATCTCCACCGACACCGATTTCATCTCGTTCTTTTCTCGCATTTTCAGTTCTCCCATGATCGGCCGTTGCGATTTTTCAGACAGGGTTACAAGAGTGTTCTCTTTTCGTCTAGCTTCTTGAATTGGTGAATTCAGCAAAAACTGAATTTCAGTTTGAGTAATTGACGTGAATAAATTTTTAGCGAATTGCTATAGGCTTCGCCTGATTGGCACCTTTCGGTCGACAGGAGCTTCCACAGTAGTTTTCTTCTCTGGAGACCAGAATTCAAGTCTGTTTCCTTCGGGATCATAAACATAAATAACTCTTGCTCCCCAGGTGTGATTTTTTATTGCTGGAGGATGCAGCCCGCTTTCTCAAGGAAAAGGTGACATGCATTAATATCCTCAACTTCCATGGTGATAGTAATACCCTTGCCTGCACACGTTTCCA
>CAYSON010000390.1:0-3769 GCA_964432635.1 uncultured Desulfopila sp. | reverse complement strand
CTGGTAGCCTTTTTTTCTCCACAAACGGTGGAAGAGGGTGAACCATTGCTCGGGGTACTTGCGGATAAACGGTTCATAGAGGCTCAGGCAATGCGAGCAGATGCCGGCAACCGCCTGATCGTCACCTTTTTGATAGATCGGTAAATTGACTTCGTCGAAATCAATATGCAGCTCTCCGTCTTTCATATAGTAGACGCTGGTGAACACTGGGGCGCCGGTGCGTAGATGCAGGATGGCAGAGCCTCTGGCACAGGCCAGGGGCCGGTTGAAGAAAGGGACCGACACTCCACGACTGGTGTAGCTCTGATCAAGGCTGACGATGAGCAGACGATTATTCTCAAGTGCCTGTTGGTAGGACTCCATGCCATCGTAGCTGCTGAGGTGTTCGAGGCTTGTGCCATAGCGACTGCGCTGTCGAACGAAAAAGGCATCGGAAAGGGGATTGCTCTGTTTTTGGTAGATGAGGCTGGTTGGCAGACCGCTCATATTGAACCAGGCGAAATAGGCCTCGAACCAGGAGGCGTGCAGGGTGGTGAGAATGACCCCTTTGCCGTTGGCCAGTGCCCGATCGATCTTGTCGCGGCCGGTGATGCGGGTGTTGCGCACCAGATCGCTGAGCTTTTTACGGTGGAGAATGAAGACCAGTCCAAATGTTCTGGTGAACTGAAGATAAACACGGCGCAGCAGGCGTAATTTTTCACTGTGCGACCGTTCTGGAAAAACAGCGGTAAGATTGTAATAGGCAACGGTGAGGCGAAAGGGAAAAACGACCCAGGCCAGATAACCGAGGGTGGAACACAGGGCGAGAATCACCGGCACCGGCAGCAGGTTGATGACCAGAATGGTCGAGCGGAGCAACAGGTATTCGAGACGGTGCTTAAGTTTCATCGGGATTGTGACAGGTAAGGGGAGCTCAGAAACAAACTGCAGCCTAGCGAGCATCTTCTACACCACTCAATCGATAAAAAATAGCCATTTTTATACCGTAAGGGCATAAGTTTCGTTTGAGTAGACAAGCCGCTCAACTCAGCTTTAAAAAAGATCGGCAAAAATCACCGCGCTTCGCGCAGGAGAGCTTTCGTAACCATCAGATGGGATTATAGTGGGGGATAGGTCATTGCCGTTGGAGGCGGACTGAAAATTCCTTCACCAAGAAGAAAAGGACACAACCATGCATCGCCTATGGCGCACCACCGCCTCTTTGCTCTTCATCACTCTTTGCTCTCTGTTAATGGTCGGGGGCATTCGTGCCGACATTACCGAGGGAAAGGTTTGTTGGCCCAAGAGTTGGCCATGGCTAGGGAGCGATTTGACGGTTGACCCGGACCTCTCTGTCGGAGAGCTTGCCAATGGTTTTCGCTATCTGGTCAAGGAGAACCGTGAACCACGGGAACGAGTAGCCGTGTATCTCATGGTTGGAGCCGGCTCTTTTCACGAGGGAGAGGAGCAGCGAGGACTTGCCCATTACCTTGAACATATGATGTTCAAAGGTACCAAACACTATCCTCCGGGCACCTTGGTCAACTACTTTCAGTCTATTGGCATGGATTTCGGAGCAGATGCCAACGCCTTCACTTCTTTTGACAAGACGGTGTACAAGCTTTTTTTGCCCAGTGGCAGCGAGGAGGAACTCCGCCGGGGGTTGACGGTTATGGCTGATTTCGCAGGCCATGCCCTTCTTGGCTCAGAGCAGATCGAAGAGGAGCGGGGTGTCATCATTTCCGAGAAGCGTGCCCGTGACTCGGCCTCCTACCGCACCCAGGTGGCGGCCATGGAGTTTGCCTTTCGCGGTACTCGACTCGCCGAGCGCATGGTTATCGGCACCGAAAAGACCTTGCTCGGCGCTGATCGTCATGGCTTGAAAACCTTCTATGATTCTTGGTATCGCCCCGACAACATGGTGGTGGCTATTGTCGGTGATATCGATAAGGTGTTGGTAAGCCGACTGCTTGGTGAATATTTCGGCACCCTTGATGGCAGCGGATCAACTCCGACCTGCGCCACCTTCGGCAACCTGGCCCATCGTGGAACTGAGGCCTTTTATCGTTACGAGCCGGAATTGGGAAAAACCAACGTATCCATTGAGACGTTCAGGCAACGGCCAGCGGAAAAAGATTCCCTGGCACTTGAGAGCTTGGAACTGACACGCATTCTCGGAAACTTGATTCTCGGCTATCGCTTGCAGCGTCTGCAGGAAGGTGACGACGTCCCTTTTACCAACGCCCTCTACACCTCAGGGGATCTGGTAGAGCGCATTGATTACGGTACTATCTCGGCGCAGACTAGCCATACCAAATGGCGCGAAACACTGACCGCCATAGATGCAACTTTACGGCAGGCAATCCGTTATGGCTTTGGTGTTGACGAGGTAGAGCGTGCCAAAAGCGAAGTTCTCGCCGAACTCGACGCCCGGGTGCAGACTGCCAAGAGTGAAGATTCACGTCGATTGGCGACGACATTGCTTGATCATCTCGCTAGTTACCGGGTCTATCAGTCGCCGCTTCAGGAAAAGGAACTGTATGGGCCTATCCTTGCAGCCCTTACCCAAGAACAGATCAATTCCGCCTTTCGTCAGGTTTGGCAGCACGATAGCCGTCTGGTGTCGGTAACCGGGGATGCCCGATTGGGTGATGACGATCGGGCGTTGCTCCTGAAGGTGTATGAATCCTTGCAAGAGGAAAAGGTTGAGCAGATAGCCACGGAAAAAAGGAAAGATTTTCCCTATCTGAGTATTGTTCCGGCAGCAACAGACAAACCGCAATTGATCACGTACGAGCAGATCGGAGTGGAGCGGGTTGTTTTCAACAACGGCCTGGTGGTTAACTTGAAACAAACCGATTTCCGTAAAAACAGTTTCCAGGTTGTGGCCTCCTTCGGGGCAGGCGAACAGAGTGAGCCAGCCCCGGGGATGGCGATGATCGCCGAGGACACCGTTAACCTCTCTGGAACCGGGGCGATGACGCAAGCGGAGGTGGAACGATTGCTCACCGGAACCTCGGTCAACCTGCGTTTTCGAATCGGTGAAACCGCTTTCAGTTGGGTGGGAGGTGCCTTGCGCAAGGACGCCGAGCTCCTCTTGCAGTTTCTCCACACGGCGCTGTTTGATCCAGGTCTGCGCGAAACCCGTTTCACCTTGGCGATGGACAATGCGCAAGCACTCTACCTTAAAAAAGCACGGGATATCGAAGGAGCGATGGCTCTGCATATTTCGCCTTTTTTCGCCGGAGGTAATGTGCATTTTGGCCTGGTGCCATGGGAAACAGTCAAGCGTATCACCTATGAGCAACTGCAGCAATGGATGCAAGCCTCGCTGGTGCCTCGGGATCTGGAACTTACCGTTGTCGGAGATTTTGAGCGTGATCAGATCTTGGATCTTCTTGCCACCTATTTCTCCGGTGTGCGATTGCAAGCGCCACAACCTCTTTTCGGGCCAGCTATTGCTTTTCCGGCCGGCGGTACCAAGGAGGTCACCGTCGATACCTCGATCACCAAAGCATTGTTGACGGTAGCATGGCCAACCGACGATTTCTGGGATATCGGCCGCACCAGGCGTCTCCTGGTCATGGCGGCAATACTGGAGGACAGGGTTCGCCAAGTGGTACGAGAGGAGCTGGGAGCGGCCTATTCCCCTTCGGTCACCAGCTACAACAGTCGGGTCTATCCAGGATATGGATACCTGCTGGCTCAGGTAGTGGTCAAGCCCGGGGATGAAGGTCGCATTCTTGACCGCATAACGAAGATCGCCGCGGAGATGCGAGACAAGGGTATC
>CAYSON010000389.1:1375-3779 GCA_964432635.1 uncultured Desulfopila sp. | reverse complement strand
AGGCCCGCTTCCTCCGGACACCATCTTCCACCAGGCAGCCGACGGCGCCTTCGACACAGTGCTCGCCATGTACCACGACCAGGGCTTGATCCCCTTCAAGCTGCTCCACTTTGCCGACGGGGTCAACGTCACCCTGGGCTTGCCCATCGTGCGCACCTCGGTTGATCACGGCACCGCCTACGATATCGCCGGCAAGGGAGTGGCCAGTCACGACAGCCTGGCGGCGGCGGTGGAACTGGCCGGTCTCATCTGCCGCAACCGCGGCGCCGCCCACACGAGGTAGACCACGATGCATGCAACGGGACCGGGTTTATTGATCGTCTTCGAAGGCACCGACGGTACCGGCAAAACCAGCCAGCGGGACCTGCTCGCGGCAAATCTCGCCCAACGGGGTTTGCCGGTGGAGATCACCAAGGAACCCACCGACGGCCCTTATGGTCAACAAATTCGCAAACTCTATAGCGGTAAACACCGCTACAGCCTCGAGGAGGAACTCGAGCTCTTTCTCGCCGATCGCCGCCAGCACGTGGCCGAGCGGCTGCTCCCCGCTCTTGCCGCCGGACGGATCATCCTCTGCGACCGCTACTATTTTTCTACCGCCGCCTATCAGGGCGCCCGCGGCCTTGACCCGCAGACCATCATTCGTTTGAACGACTTCGCCCCGGCGCCTGATCTGGTGCTGCTCTTTCGTGCCGAAATACAGGTGTGCCTCAAGCGCATCACTGAAGGGCGAGGCGAGACTCCCAACAGCTTCGAGCAAGCCGAGTTCCTCGCCCGGGTCGCCGCCATTTACGCCACCTTCGACGCCCCCTACATTCGCACCATCGACACCCAGCGCCCCGTCGACGAGGTGCAGCGCGCGGTGATCGCCGAAGTCGAACCCCTGCTGCCTATTGCCAGCGCCCCACGAAAAGGAGCGAGGTTATGACCCGTCCCAGACTGCTCGTGCTGGCTGTTCTCGTCGCCACCCTCGCCTCCTGCACTCCCACCCGCCCCACCACCAATATAGCCAACAACAGCGGCAGCAACGAGGTCGAGTCCGACCTCTCCTGCTCGTATTTCTACTTCCTTTGGGGCTCCCATGCCGAAGTCGGCGGCCGCTACGCCGAGGCCCACGAGGCCTATGAGAAGGCGCTTATCTGTGACCCCAACGTTGTCTACATCCGCGAGAAAATTCCCATCTTGCTGCTCAAGATGGGAGAATTCGAAAAGGCGGCGGCCTGGCTGCGCCAGGCCCTGCTCGAAAGACCTCAAGAAAACAATCACCGCCTCTTCCTTGCCGGCCTGTATATCCAACAGGACAAGCTCCCTGAAGCCATCGCCCTTTACGAGGAAGCCCTTGAACTGGAACCGGACAACGAGACTATTCACCTTCGCCTCGGCTTACTCTACAGCCATCGCCAGCAGTACGACAAAGCGGAGAAGATCTTTCGCCGACAGCTCAAGAACAACGAACAGAGCTACTTCACCAAACTTGCCCTGGCACGGTTGCTGCACCGCAATAATAAAGAGGACGACGCCGCCAAAGAGTATGAAAAAGCCCTGCAACTCAACTGGTCCAAAGAAGTGGCGTACGAAGTCGGATATTTCTATAGCGGACGCAAGAAACATATTGAGGCCCTGCGCCATTTCACCGCCATCACCGAGAGCGATCCCTTCGACGAGCGGGCCGCGCTGACCCGGGTGCAAAGCCTGCTTGATCTCGGCGACAATGCTCTTGCCCTGGAAAGCCTGGAAAAGATTGCCGCATTCAGTAAAAACCAGGCCAACATAGAGCTCATTATGAGCAAGGTCCTGTTGCGCATGGAGAAGGTGGTCGAGGCCAAGATTCTCCTGGATCGACTGGCAGCGGAAGAAGATGGTTCCGAGGCCCGCTATACCCTCGCCCTTCTCGCCTACCGTGAAAAGGAGACCCGAGGCGCCCTGGCGCACCTTGCCGCCATCCCTCCACATCGTCCCGAGTTCGAAGACGCAGTGGCGCTCCAAGTGCGGATCCTCGGCGACAACAAGGAGCAGGACAAAGCCATCTCCCTCTTGCGCAAGCATCTCGCCAAGAAAGAAAGTCGCCGCCCGTTACTGTATTCGCTGCTCGCCGCCCTGTATCAAGAAAACAACGAGGCTCCCGCCGCCCTGTCGCTTATGGAGGCGGGAACCACTCTTTTCCCCGACAACATTCAACTGCATTACGACTACGGCATCTTTCTCGACAAGAACGGCATGGAGGAACAGGCTCTGAGTCGGATGGAAAGGGTCCTCGAACTGCAGCCGGAGCATGCCGATGCCTTGAATTTCATCGGCTATACCTGGGCTGATAAAGGCATCCGTTTGCCGGAGGCGCTGCAATACATCGAAAAGGCCCTGGCGCTTGATCCAAACAACGGCTATATCGTCGATAGCCTCGGTT
>CAYSON010000389.1:0-1365 GCA_964432635.1 uncultured Desulfopila sp. | reverse complement strand
GGTTGGATCTATTTCCGCCTTGGCGACTTTACCCGCGCGGTCAAGGAATTGCGTCGAGCCCTGGAGTTGGAGGGTGCGGATCCGCATATCCACGATCACCTCGGCGATGCCCTGCTCGCCCAGGGTGACAAGGCCCAGGCAGCCGTGCACTATCGCCAGGCAGTGGAGATGTTTTCAGATGACAAGAAAAAAGCGGCGGCCGGCAAAAAGCTTGATGCTCTCAATCAACAATAGACAACACCCGCGGTGGCACCTGTCCCTGCTGGCAATGGCTATAGCCGCCACCGTCGGCGGTTGTGCCGGACGGCCGTGGAGCACCGCCCTTGAGGGTGAGCGGTTCGACCAGACGCGACAAACCATTGCCGCCCTGACTGCGGAGAAGCGTCGCTGCGGAGAGAGCCTCGACGGCGATCTCGCCATGTTCTACAGCGATCCCTTGGGGAAAAAGGCCCTCAGCGGCTATCTGCAGTTTTCTCAACCGGGCTCCTACAAATTCGTGGTTGCCAACCCACTCGGTCAGACGGTCCTGGCCATTGCCGGCGACCGCCTCTCCTACCAGGCGGTCAATGTCTTCGAACGTCAATATCTCGAGGGCAGCATGCGCTCCTTCGGCCTGCGCCATGGTTTGCCCCAGGAATTTCTCGGTGGCACTTGGGGGGAATGGCTCACCGGCGCCAGCGAACGTAATGCCGACACCATTAGCGCCATCAGGGAGGACAAGGACGGTCGTGGCCTGTGGGTTTCCTATCGCCATCGCCCCCCGGAACCCCGGGGAACCACCCATATGCTGTGGCAGACCGAGTCGAAAACACTGCTCACCGCAATCCTTGAGGACGACAAACAGACGCTGATCGCCGAGGTCAATTACAGCCATCGGATGAGCGAGGAAGCCTGCCACCAGCCCCTGTCAATCCACATAACCGGCCTCGATTTCGGCATCGACATTCGCCTGCAACTCTCCAACATCAAATTTGCCGCCGAGAAAAAACAGTATAGCCTTCCCATCCCGCGCGGTTATCTGCAACAATATCTGCCGTGAGCGCAGGACCCAGATGCGCCCGCTGACTGGCAAGGGTTGGGCAGAGAAGAAAAACCGCGCCACCCATTTCCCACGGGAAGCGGTGCGGTGCTGGCAACTGCCTGGGGGAACGACCTGCGCTACATATTCCCTGGGATAACCTCAGTTGGTTTTCCCAGATGGCAGTTCGTTGACAATGAGGACAAAGAGGTTGTCGTTCTTGAAGAACACCTGCTGCAGATCGTAGTCACGGTTGGGGACGAGGTGCAGAACCACCCGAATCTTCTCGGGCGTGTTTTGTTTTGCGGTAACGATGCGCTCGACGAACTTCCCTTTGGCGGTAATGG
>CAYSON010000388.1:0-3779 GCA_964432635.1 uncultured Desulfopila sp. | reverse complement strand
GTCGATGCGGCGCTGCGCCCGCTCAAGACGCTTGTCTGAGCGGACGATGCCGACGTAGTTCCACATCAGACGGCGGATTTCGTCCCAGTTATGGGTGACGACGATCATCTCGTCGCTGTCGCTGGTGCCAGTCTCGTCCCAGGCGGGTAAATCGGGCATGTTCGCCCGACCCTCGGCGGCCAGTTCCCTCGCCGCCTCCTCGGCCGCGGCATGGGCATAGACCAGAGCCTCGAGCAGGGAGTTGCTGGCCAGGCGGTTGGCACCGTGCAGGCCGGTGCAGGCGGTTTCCCCAACTGCATAGAGGTGGCGGATATCGGTGCGGCCGAGCATGTCAGTCACCACCCCGCCGCACATATAGTGGGCGGCAGGTACCACCGGGATCGGCTCGCGGGTGATGTCCATGCCGTACTCCAGGCATTTGCCGTGGATGTTGGGAAAGCGGCGGCGGATAGACTCCGGGTCTTTGTGGGAAATATCGAGAAAGACCGATTCGGCCCCGCTCTTCTTCATCTCGGTGTCGATGGCGCGGGCGACGATATCGCGACAGGCGAGATCACGGCGCTGGTCATAGTCGCCCATAAAGGGGCGCCCGGAGGCATCAATCAAAATACCGCCCTCGCCGCGCACCGCCTCGGAGATGAGAAAATTCTTGGCGGCGGGATGAAAGAGACAGGTGGGGTGGAACTGCACGAACTCCATGTTGGCCACGGTGGCCCCGGCCCGGTAGGCCATGGCGATGCCGTCACCGGTGGCGATGTCGGGATTGCTGGTGTAGAGATAGACCTTGCCTGAACCGCCGGTGGCCAGCAGGGTGCTGCGCGCCGCAAAGGTCTTGACCTTGCGGCTATGGCGATCCAGTACGTAGGCGCCGCAACAGGTGGCTTCGTGGGTGGTGGTGACCACGCCGCGTTTAAGTCGGGTCGACTGAATGATCAGGTCGATGGCGACATGGTTCTCGTAGAGCTGAATACGCGGGTGGGAGCGCACCTGTTCAACCAGCACCCGCTCGACCTCGCGGCCGGTCATGTCGAGGGCATGAACGATGCGGTTCTGCGAGTGGCCGCCCTCGCGGCCAAGGTCAAGGTCAGCGCCCTGGTCGCCGCCGTCCCCGCCCTGGTCGCGTTTATTAAAACACACCCCAAGGTCGAGCAATTCCCTGATCCGCTCCGGCCCATCCTGCACCACCATGGCCACCACCTCGCGGTTGCAGAGACCATCGCCCGAGGACAGGGTATCTTCTATATGCAGGTCAAAGCTGTCGCGGCTGCCGAACACCGAGGCAATGCCACCCTGGGCCAGGTTGGTATTGCTGTCCATCGCCTCCTTTTTGGTAACCACCGCCACCGTGCCGAGGCGTGCCGCCTTGAGGGCGAACATCAGTCCAGCCACGCCGCTGCCGATCACCAAAAAATCCGTGCGCTCATCCGCCATATCTTTATCCCTGTGCCAAGAAAGGTTGCCGCTCACCCCGCGCCACCGCTCTTGCCGAAAAAAGGGGCGCAGAGGGCGGAACTCCATATACCACGGTGCGCACACTACACCTTCGGCCGCCGCTCCTTCAAGCTCTTTTGCTTGTTGCGGTTGATCGGCCGGGCACCTCTCCCCGCTCAACCGGTGCAGAATTCGAGGAGATATTTGCTGGCGGTGCCAATGATGATCGCCGCCAGCATCCACTTGATCACCTTGGCGGGAACATGCTTCTGACAACGCGCCCCAAGATACATACCGAGCATGCCACCAAGGCCGAAAAGGATGCCGAGCAGCCAATCCGGAGCCACCGACACACCAGGATAAAAAGGCGCGATCAACTGATAGAAGACCACCCCCGCCACCGAGGTAACGAAGGTGCCCATCAAGGCCGCCCCGGCCACGGTATAGACCGGCAGGGCGAAAAAGGTGACAAAGAAGGGGGCGATAATCGCCCCGCCGCCGATGCCATAGATGCCGCCGACGACCCCCACGACGAGACTGAGGGAGAAGATTCCGAGGGAGGAGACCTCGAAATTTTCATCGTAAAAGCGATAGCCGAGGCGCCTGAGCGAGAAATGGGTGACCACCACCGCCGGCGACTTCCCGCCCTCCTGGCGATGGCGGCGCAGCGCCTCCTGGAAGCGCTGTTCTCTCGCCCCCTTGTCGGGCCCGCCGACAGGCGCCTTGCGGAGCAGGTCGCGAACCATGCGAGCACCGATATAGAGCAGTACCGCCGCAGCAAACAGCTTAAAATGGTTGGGGTCGGGAAGGTAGGCAACGCGCACGTAGGCACCAAGGAAGACCCCGGAGAGGGTGCCGGCGATGACCACCCAGGTCAGCGGCCAGACCATCCGCCCCTCACGCCAATAGCGGTAGACGCCGCTGGGAATGGCGACGATGTTGTAGAGCTGGTTGGTGGCGCTCACCGAGGGATTGGTATAGCCGAGCACCGAAACCTGGAAGGGCAGGAGCAGAAAGGCCCCGGAAACTCCACCCATGGAGGTGAAAAAAGAGACCCCCAGCGCCACCAGCGGCGGAACCCACGGCGCAACCTCGATGCCTGCAGCTTGAAAGTACAGAACGGCCTCCTTGGTGGAATTAATGACACGTTTGATCTTTCTTTCGTGTCAATAAGCGTACCGCCCAAGGTGGTGTTGGTCAAGTTTTTTATCTCTTGATCGCTGCAGGGTGCGAAAATGGGCGCGGCCCCGCCGGATCCATCCGGGGGGGCCGCTAACGAGGATACAAAAAACCATTCCTACTATTTAAAACACAGTCGCCTCACCTCATCAAAGCTTGAGACAAAGTGGGCGGTCAGCCCTTCGCGAATATGCTCGGGGAGCATCTCGAAATCCTCCTGGTTGTCCTTGGGGAGAATAACCTCCTGCACTTTGGCGCGCTTTGAGGCGATCATCTTCTCTTTGACCCCGCCAATGGGCATGATCAAGCCGCTCAAGGTGAGCTCACCGGTCATGGCCATATTTGCCTTGATGGCCTTGTTGGTGACCAGCGAATAGAGGGCGCAGGCCATGGTGATGCCTGCCGAGGGCCCATCCTTGGGAGTGGCTCCGGCCGGGACATGAAGATGGATGAGGTGGGTCTTGAAGAGATCGGTGGCCTCCTTGTTGTTGCGCTGCAGCGAGCGCATGTAGCTGTAGGCGATTTCCGAGGACTCGACCATCACCTGCCCCAATTGCCCAGTCTGCTTGAAACCGGCCTGGCCGGTGGGGATGGGAATGGCCTCGATATGAAGCGTCGCCCCGCCCATCGAGGTATAGGCAAGACCGGTGACCACCCCCACCCGCGGCTTTTTGAAGGCGTTGTCCTCCGAGAAATAGCGCTTGCCGAGGAAGTCCTTGAGTTCGTCGACATGGATGCGGATATTCTGCTCGGGGTTGTCGATGATCTTGTTCACCGACTTGCGCAGGATCTTCTTGATGGCGTTCTCCATGCCGCGCACCCCGGCCTCGCGGGCATAGCCTTCGACGATCGCCGCCAAAACCCCCTTGGGCAGGGTCACCTGTTTTTCAGTGAGACCGTGCGCCTTGAGCTGCTTGGGAATGAGGTGACGGCGGGCGATCTCCACCTTCTCGGCCATGATATAGCCGGGCAGTTGGATGATCTCCATGCGGTCCATGAGCGGACCGGGGATGGTGTCCAACTGGTTGGCGGTGCATATAAAGAAGATCTTCGACAAATCAAAGCGCACGTCGAGATAGTGATCAAGAAAGTCGCGGTTCTGCTCCGGGTCGAGCACCTCGAGCAGGGCCGAGGCGGGATCGCCGTGAAAGCTGGCACCGATCTTGTCG
>CAYSON010000387.1:0-3780 GCA_964432635.1 uncultured Desulfopila sp. | reverse complement strand
GTGGCGGGCTTTGTAATAGAGGCCGAAGACGAACCAACGCTCTATTGGGTCGGCGACAGCATCTGGTGCCAACAGGTGGCGGCGGTCGTCGCCAAGCTTACCCCGCAGGTGATCGTCACCCACTCCGGCGGGGCGACGCTGCCCGGCACTGCTCCGATCATCATGGACATAAAGGACACCCTGCGCCTTGCCGAGGATGCTGCCACCGCCACAGTGGTCGCCGTCCACCTTGAAGCGCTCGACCACTGCACCGTCGATCGCATGGCCCTGCGGCTTGCCGCGGAAAACGCCGGCATAAACAGGCAACGGCTGCTCATTCCCAATGATGGCGAGACCTTTCGCTTCGGGCCCACCGGCCTGCCCCTCGCCTAAAGGCTACGGTAGCTCGTGCCGCCTTCATTCAAGTTTGGTGAGAAAGGCATCCTTGGCGAGCCACAGCTCCTCCATGCGGTACATATGCCAGTAGTCGTGCATCAGCATATGTCGCACCAGGATGACCAGGGAGTAGCAGTCATATTCGGGATGGCTCCCCTGGCGCTGCCAGATGGTCTCGTCGACGGCAAAAAGCAACTCAAGCTGGTTGCGGCGGATGGTGGTAAACTGGTGGAGCGCCTGTTCCGCCGAGAGGCAACTCTTCTCCCGCTGTTCCTCGCCGCTCTCCGGGATGAAGGGAACGAACGACGGCTTCTCCTCCTTGACAAAACGCTGCAAACGCTTGTGTAACATCGGCTGCACCAGGGCCAAATGGTCGAGATGCTCGGCAATGGTCCAGAAGCCTTGACCGCGTCGACGCTGTCGTAATTCTTCGGGGATATCGGCAACAAAAGCGGCGAGAATCTTCGGGGTATTGGCGAGTCCGGCCAACACGGAATTTTTATCTGCAAACATAAACATCTCCGCTGGTTATGGTTTGTGGACAAGAAAGCTCGGCGCGCAGGCCGCACAACTCCCCTCTTTTTTCAGCGCCGCAAAGACGTTACAGTGTGTGCGGCCAATGGTGGCCGCAGCACCCCCATCACTCCCCTTTCCGCCAGGAGAACCATTATGCCCTATGTCAGCATCCGCGTCGCCGGAACCCTCAGCAAGGAACAAAAGGAAAAGATCAGCCAAGGCGTCACCGAGGTGATTAGCCGCGAGGCGGGCAAACCGCCGGAGTCAGTATTGATCTTCATCGACGAAGTCCCCCACGAAAACATCGCCAAGGCCGGCAAGCTCATGCAGGCCCCGAAATAACACTTCCCTCTGCTTCGGCCTGGAGGAGGACCAGATACTCCTCCTCGCCGAGGATGCGCACCCCCAGTTTTTCCGCCTTGGCCAGCTTGGCTGGGCCAACCTTGTCGCCGCACACCAGGAGATCGGTGTTGCCGGTGATACTCTCGCCGATTTTGGCGCCGAGGGCTTTGGCCTGTTTCTTCATTTCATCGCGGCTGCCACTAGCCATGGTGCCGGTAAAGACGATCAGCTTGCCGGCGAGCACCCCATCCGTGGCGGTGGCGGCATCTTCCTCAAGCGGTGTTGCCAGCAGATTGAAGCCGAGCGCGTAGAGCTGTTCAAAGAGGGTGCGATTGGCGGCCAACCCGGCGAGCAGTTCTTCAGCCGTCTTGTCGCTAAAGCCTTTGACCGCCATGATCTCTTCTCCGCTCAGGGAAAAGACCTGCTGCAGGGGGTACGCTGCGAGTAGCTTCTCGCAGTTGCCCATTCCCAGGCGGTAGATGCCGAAGGCGGCGAGAAACCGCCAGTCCTCGATGGGCAACACACGGCTGCGAAAAAGCTGCGCCACCATATTTTCCGCCTGTTTCGGGCCGAAGCCAAGATGCTGAAAGTCCCCCTCGTCCATCGCGTAAATGACCGGAAGACTGGCCTTGCCGCCCCTATAAAGCTTATCGATCGACGACGGCCCGAAGCCGTCGATATTACCGAGAACCTTGTAAAAATGCTCGATTGCCCGAGTGATCTGCGCCGGGCAATGCATAGGGTCGACGCAGAGCAGGTAGTCGCCCTCCCATACCAGTGGGGAGCTGCAACTGGGACAGCTCTCCGGCACTTCGGCGGCAACCGCTACCAGCACTTCCTCGATCTTGGGAATAACCTCGCCGCTGCGCGACAGACGAATCAGCGCCCCTGTTCCGATACCGCTCGCCACCACCATCCTATAGTGGTGGGCGCTGGCCCGTTGGATAAGGGCCCCGGAGAGCCGTGTCGGCTCGACCTCGGCCACCGGATTGACCCGCCCCGAGCGCGAGGTCTGCGGCACCACCCGCAGCACCCGCACCTCGGCGCTCTCGGTATTCTTCTTGTAGGCGAGCTGCCAGCGATGGTGGTGGCGGGTGGCTCCAAGGTGGCGGCGCAGCTCGTCGTCCTCTATTTCCATGACAATGCCGTCGATGTCGTAATCAACCGACTGCCACAAATGGGAGACAATGGCCTCGAAGTTGCCGGCCAACTCCGCCCAGGTTCCCCGCCAATCGGGGAGCAGGGCAAAGGGAAAGAACACCGCCTCTCCGGAGGCGATGGCTTCCAGGGCCGGAGGCTCAAGATCCTTTTCCTTGATCAGGCTGGCCTGGAAGTTGCGCGAGTTGTCGAAGAGTTCGGCAAGATGTTCGCGAAAATAGCTGCGGCTGACCACGATCTCCCCGGCACCGAGGCCGCGTCTGCCGTCGCCGGCCACCTGCAGGCCGCGCTCGAAGACGCGACTGATGTCGGTGCCACGCCGGCCATCGCCGCGGGTATAGAGGGCTGTGCCGTCGTCATAGGCGGCATAGCCGTCGAGCTTGGGCGTAACCCGAAAGGCGAGGCCGGCAAAGTTTTTGCCGGCCTCCTCCGCCGCCTTCTCAATGCGCTTGGCCCAGGCGGCGACGGCGGCAAAATCGTAGGCCTTCTCGGTGGAGAGCATGCGTATCGGCAACTCCACCGTCTTGGCCATGACCAGCGCTTCCGGTTCGACGCTGTGCAGGTAGGGATGATCCGGCTGGCGCCGGCGCAATTCGGCGAGAAAAGTGAAATCATACGCGGCATCGCTGACCAGCGGCTCGCCGCCACGGTAGAGGAGGTTGGCGAGCTGCACGAAGGCCAGCAAGCGCCGGTCGTCCAACTCCGTCACCACTATGGTACCTGCGGCGATCATCGCCGCCTCCATCTCATTCAATTGTTCCCAGCCATAACCGCCCTCCGCCAGGATTGCCCGCTGCTCGTCACGTAAGCCCACACCTTTTCCCATCGCTTTTTCCGCCTCCGTCCTGTACCCTGGCCAAAAACCAAAAAACCCTCTAACAAAAAACTCTTGCGGAGCCGCCCATGAGCCCACTCATCGATCTGCGCAGCGACACGGTCACCAGACCCTCCCCGGCCATGCGCCACGCCATGGCCACGGCCGAGGTCGGCGACGACGTTTACCGCGACGACCCCACCGTCATTCACCTTGAGACCATGGCTGCCGAGCTGCTCGGCTGCGAGGCGGCCATGTTCACCGCCAGCGGCACCCAGGCCAATCTCATTGCCATCATCAGCCGCTGCCAGCGCGGCGACGAATATATCGTCGGGCAGACCGCCCATACCTACCGTTACGAAGCGGGTGGCGCCGCTGTTCTCGGCAGTGTCCAGCCGCAACCGATCGAATTCGAGGCGGACTCAACCCTTGATCTCGCCAAGATTGCCGAAAAGATCAAGCCCGACGACATCCACTTCGCCCGTACCCGCCTGCTCTGCCTGGAAAACACCCAGAACGGCAAAGCTCTCCCCCTCCCTTACCTGGCCGAGGCCGCCGCCTTTGCCCGGGAGCGG
>CAYSON010000386.1:0-3783 GCA_964432635.1 uncultured Desulfopila sp. | reverse complement strand
CCACCACTCCTGGGAATCGGTCATCAGGGCATGGAGATCCTTTTTCAGGGCGGCCAGGTCAAGCTTTTTGAATTCCTCGGCATAGTCGAAATCGGGCCCCAGAGGATTGGAGGCCGGGGCGTGTTGATGAAGGATGTTGAGATTCAATTGACTGGGCCACCAATCGCGATTGGAGGTACCGCGAGCGGTCGGGGCTGTTGCTGTTTTTCCTGTTACCGGGCATTTGCTGGGTTCGCTCATCTTCGCTCTCCTTTGAGGGTGGGGGTTAAGCAGCTTGTCTGCTCAAACGAAACTTATACCCTTGCGGTATGAAGTTACATTGGGCTTTGTTTCATTTTTCTGCGAGCAATCGCTTGTTGCGGCAACTCGGACAAAGGCCAAAAAAATCGAGTCGATGCGTAGAAATAGTGAACCCAGTCTCGGCCATCACCCGACTGGTGATCTCTTCTAATCCGAGCAAACTCGGATCGACCACCAGGCCACAGTCGGTGCAGATGACATGAGGATGGGGATACGGCTTTCTTCCGTCGTAGCGATTGGAAAGTTCGCTGAACTCAAGTTCGAGCACTTCTCCCCGCGATTTCAGCACCGCCAAGGTTTTATAAACGGTTGCCGGGCTCATGGTGGGAAAACGGACCGCCAACTGCCGATAGATGGCGTCGGCCGAGGGATGCCCCTCACTTCTCGCCAAAACGTCGAGGATGGCGAGACGCTGCGGGGTAATGCGATGATCACTTTCCTTCAAGCGCTGCACCATGGCCGCTATCCGCTCCTTGGGGGAATACATTTTCCTGGAAGTGTCGCTCATCATCGACTCAATAATTAATATTCATGGATAACTGTTATCCTTTATAGCGGGAAAGTCAAGAAGCAAAGGTGGACGTTTTGCAAGCGTAAGGTAAATACCCGTACGACCGCCACATCTCTTCTCACCGAGAAGGTTTTTGTCAACGTATACGGTTCAGTCAGGCCTTTTAGTCGAGATGGAGAACCACGGCAAAGGCGTCAAAAAACACCCAGAGGTGGTCTCCAACGTCTACAGCCATGGACCGGAAAGCTTTTTCGCTGATGATGGCACACAACTCGGTGGTATCGGGCAAACCAACCACAACCTCAGCGGTGGTACGATTTTTACTGACCTGACGAACCACGCCGCGATAGATATTGTCTGCCGAGCAATGTGGTGCGTTCTCGCCTGTACACAGCTGAATCCACGGGGCCTTGACCTCGGCGGTGACCAACAGGTCGGGCCGGAGGCCTAAACGAATCAGGCTGCCGTTGGTAATGATCGAGCAGATGCGATCACCACCCACCGAAACCACTTCAATCAACGACTGGATACTCCCCTCGTCAACGCGGGTTATTTTACCGAAAAAGGCATTGCGGGCGCTGGTTTTACGACGGTTCTCCCGTTCCACGAAAAATTTAGCGATTTTTCCCATCTCCACTTGGGAGAACTCCACCAAGGAGGCGGTGAGATTGGGCGTTGAATGGCCCATGAGTTGTTGCACCACCGGCAACGGCATGTTGCCGCGCAACAACTCCACCGCCCGCGACTTGCGCAAGGTCTCGGGGGTGCCGAGACTGCTCTCCAGCCCGATATGTATTGCCCGTTCGTAGAATTTCCGCCGCACATGGGCGGGATCGATGCGAAACGGCGAGGATTCCGCCCCCCCAGACTGCCAACCGGCCAAAATTTCCGCAATGTCAGCGGCGATTTTTGCCGGGATCTGCACTTCTCTGCTGCAATCCCGGCGACCCGATCGTTTATTGAAGCGAAAGACGTGCTCCTGCCTGTGGAAATCGCAGCCAAAATCAAGACTGAGAACCTCGTTGAGCCGTGCCCCGGTATAGCGAATAATTAAAAAAATAAGCAGAATCCGCTCTCGCGAATGGCGATGATCGGAGCGCTTGCCGGACGTTGCCCAGCGACGAAAGGCTTCTTCGAGATCAGCCAAGCAGTGACTGTCCAGACAGCCTTCCGCGTCAGCAAGTGGCAGCAGTCGGCCTTGGCCTGGAGGAAGCAGTGCGTTGTCCTGGTCGTCCATGGGGGTCTTCTCGCAAAGGTGGATTTGAGTAACACGTCTACTGGTAACGCTTCCTGTACAGAGGCGCAAGATGGAAAAATCTTGCCAAAAAACTTGACAATCGCAGGGGAACGCGGGTATAGTCTGTCATTATCACGATATAATTTTTATTCGTGCTTGTAGCTGCAGCCATCTTCCTTTTGGTACTCCTTCTTAGGAGGTAGTTGAGATGACTCAAACCTCGAAAGACTCTAGCCCGACTCAGGCCTTTTCACCAGCTGATACCAATTCTTCTCAGCCGTTAGCCTCGCCGCCTCTGTCCGGCGAGGAGCGTTTTCGCTTCGACCGCGTGGAACTTGCCGGGGCCTTCGGCGACCTTGGCACTTTGTTGCCGATTGTCGTGGCGATGATATTCATCAACAAACTGAGTTCTTCCTCGGTCTTCCTGGCCTTCGGCCTCTTTTATGTGGTCGCCGGGTACTATTATCGTCTGCCCATCCCGGTGCAGCCACTCAAGGCGGTGGGGGCCATCTCCATCGCCTATCCGGCCGTCATCACCGAGCCGGTGATCGGCGCCGCCGGCATCATCTTCGGGATTTTTCTTCTGATATTGTCACTCACCGGCACCATCGACCGCATCGCCAAGCTCTTTTCCCAGGCGGTGGTGCGCGGCATCCAGCTGACCCTTGGATTGATCTTTCTCAAGAAGGGTATCGAACTGATCATCAACAAGGAGCTCTTTATCTCCGGGCTGCCCGGCAAAATGGCTGACTACCCGGTCAACCTGCTCATCGGCATCATCGTTTTCATCCTGGTCCTGCTTTTACTCGACAACAAACGTTTCCCGGCTGCGCTGGTCGCCCTGTTTGTCGGCATACTTTCTGGGATGCTCCTCGGCGGGGCAGAACAGTTACGACTCTCTTTCGGTCCCACCGAGATGCGACTGATCATCCCCTCCTTCGACAACCTGTGGACCGCCCTGATCCTTCTCATCCTTCCCCAAATTCCCCTGACCATCGGCAATGCCTGCGTCGGCACCGCCGATACCTGCACCACCATGTTCTCCGGCAAGCCGCAACTGCACAAGACCAAGCCGGGCCGGTTCGCCTTCTCCATGGGCCTCTTCAATCTGCCCGCCGGCTTTCTCGGCGCCGTGCCCATGTGCCACGGCACCGGAGGCCTGGCCGCCCACTACCGTTTCGGTGCCCGCACCGGCGGGGCACCGATCATGATCGGCCTCGTTTTCATCATCATTGCTCTAGGCCTCGGGGAATTCGGTTTCTCGCTGTTGTCGATCATTCCCCAGTCGGTACTCGGGGTCTTGCTGGTCTTTGCCGGGCTGGAACTCTGTCCGCTGCTGCGCAGCCTGAAAACCAACGAGGAATATTTCATCGCCCTGCTCATTACCGGCATCGCCATGGCCGTTCCCAATATGGCCTGGGCCTTTGCCATCGGTATCGCCGTCGATATCTTCCTGCGCAAGATGAAAATCAAGATCTGATTGCCACCCTTCCGCTCCCGACGCTCTGGGCGACGCTGTCCAAACCGAGGTCTCCATCAAGGACGATCTGGCCGATGGCCGAGCGTCCATACCTGCAGTGGTTCGTGGTGCCTGAAAAATAAATGCCGCCTTCCCTGGGTGTCGTGGTTATTTTTCGGCGCCCCTGGTAAGAATCCCCCCCTGCATTGACCGGCACTGGCATAAAAAAGTAGTATGCGCCATTATGAACCGATACCGCCTCGGAGCCTATCTCCT
>CAYSON010000385.1:0-3787 GCA_964432635.1 uncultured Desulfopila sp. | reverse complement strand
GAGCAGGGCCTTCCACTGCTCCTGGGAAATGCCGCCGATAAATTCCTGGATGCGGATGCTCGGGGCGGACACGGCGGTGAGCAGTCGCCCGGTGTTGACTTCCATGACCACCACCGCCCCAGCCTTGTCTCCAGCTGTCATGTAACTCTCGGCCATCTGCTGCAGGTCGACATCAAGGGTTAGACGGATTTCCTTACCGGAGAAAGGCTCCACGGATTTCAGCTGTTTTTGTTCAAAGCCCCTGGCATCGACCTCAGCATAGCTCTGCCCCTTCTGTCCGCGCAGATCTTTTTCCCGCAATTTTTCAATACCCTTCTTGCCGATGATGTCCTCGCCGGAATAGATGGTCTTGTCGGCCTCGTCCAGCTCCTTTTTGGAGATGGCACCCAGATAGCCGATGGTGTTGGCGGCGAGATCATCGTAGTGGTAGACGCGCACCGGTTGTACTTCGATACGGATACCGGAAAAGTCGCGGTTGTGGTTCTCGAGAAAGGCCAAGGTCTGCCAATCGATGCCCTCTTTGAGACGCACCGGCATATAGCGCGGATTGCCGGAAGCCTCGCGCACCTTGGCCCAGAGCTCGGAGACGTCGACCTTGAGGACTGGTGCGATGCGTTTCAACACCTCGCCGATATCGCTGGAATCTTCCTGAATCAGCATGACATCGAAGGACGGTCGGTTGGTGACTATTTCGCGACCGTTGCGGTCGAGGATGTGACCGCGCGGCGCGGCAATCTGCTTGATGCGAACACGATTGCCGAAGGAACGCTTTTCGTACTCCGGGCCCTCGACAATCTGCAGATTCCATAGCCGCAGGACGATGACCACGAAAGCGAACAGAGCCACCACCGAAACCCCGAGCAGTCGCTTTTTGAGGAGATCGAGTGAGGCGTCATCCCGCTCTTCGATGTTCTCAATCTCGGTGAAAGTGAGTTTGAGACCGATTTCTTCTTCTTGGGTCATACCGGCCGCGGCGGACGCCTCCTCGGGGTGTTGCCGCGGAGACGACGTTTGAGGAGAGATTCGTTGAGACGATGGAAAAGTACAAAAAGAGGGATGGCGGAGAGGACCACAAGCACCGTGCGCTGGAAGACCCCCGGCCATGACCACTGCGGAAGTATATCGGGCAGCAGGAGCGAATTCACGAAATAAAAAAAGATCTGCATGAGAAAGTACGTGAGTCCGACCAAGGGGATCTGATAGGTCGCCTCTTTGACCGGACTCTTGGTGAACAAGGTCTGCAAGGCCGAGAAGGCGGCGAGACAGGCGAGAGGATAGAGCCCGAGGTAGATTCCGGCGACGACATCGACCACCCAACTGAGCGAAAAAACGACAAGAATCCCGGGGATCCAGGCAAAACGGTAGGCAAGGAAGGCCACCAGGACAAAGAGCAGGTCAGGCCGTCCCAACCACTGCGGCAGGTATTCGAGTAGGGTGGTTTGTGCAACGATGAGCGACAGACCTATTCCCCAGAAGACAACGACACTGACCACCACCCAGCTACCTCGTCGGAACCATGTTCATTGAACCGAGTACCGACTTGCGGTCGGTCGGGTCGAGCAAGACGTACTCCAGTTTCTGGAAATCGATATATGGCTCGACCTCGATCTCCTGAAACATGCCTCGCTGCTTCTTCTCGATCTTGGAAATGCGCCCAAGCGGAATGCCGGCAGGAAAGATGCCACCGATCCCGGCGGTAACAATATGGTCACCGACTTCGACATCAGCACTCTTTAACACATATTGCAAGACGTACCCCTTCTCCCCTGCCCCCTTCAAGATACCCCTGGTACGGTTCTTTTGCACCATGACGTCGATAGCACTACTCGGGGCATTGGCTAAAAGGATTTTCGAGTAATTTTCTGCGGTTTGCATTACCTGTCCTACCACGCCTCCCGGAGCCAGGGCAATCATTCCTTCAAGGATATCGTCTTTTCTGCCACGATCAACAACAATGGTCTGGTACCAGTAAGAAGGCTCTTTGCCGACAACCCTGGCGGCAATCGGCTTAAAGGTCAATTTCGCCTTCATCTCCAACAATTGCTGAAGATGCAGGTAGGTGCTGTAACCTTCCCGATACTCCCCCAGTTCATTCAGATACTTGTCGATTTGCGCCTGCAGTTTTTTGTTTTCCTCCCTAACTGCAAGCAGGTCCAGATAGTCGCTTTTCAGGTTGGCAATGCCGGTGGCGGTTCGGGTGACCACGCTTTGCATGGGCCCGATGAAATCGAGGGTAGACTGGTGCAACGGCCCGAACTTGCCACCGAGCATGGCGGCAAGCAACAGCAGGCCGACGACCAGCAAGAGGGTTATCAACAAGAGGATGCGGATGGTCGCGCCAACCGGTCGTTCATGATGGGCTTTGGAATTCTTGCGCACAAATCCCTACGTCGTAAAAGCATAACAGGGGAAATTGGCGGCACCCATACCGCCAGCCATGCCAACTGTATCCTGGGAGACCCTACTCGATCGTGACTTCCCTGAGGATATCGAGGTTGTCCAAGGCCTTCCCTGACCCAAGGACCACGGAAGAGAGCGGATCATCGGCAACGATGATCGGCATCCCCGTTGCCTCTTTCAAACACTTGTCGAGATTTTTCAAAAGGGCGCCTCCGCCGGTGAGGACGATGCCGTTGTCGACGATGTCTGCCGACAACTCCGGTGGAGTGACCTCGAGTGCGACTCGTACTGCCTCAACGATGACATCAACCTGTTCGGAAATGGCCGACTGAATCTCGTCAGCGGAGATCTGCAGGGTTTTGGGCACACCGGAAACGAGATCGCGACCTTTGATATTCATCGTCTCATAGGGCTCTTCAGGCATGACATTACCGATGGTCGTCTTGATCAGCTCGGCGGTACGTTCGCCGATGGCCAGATTGTGCTTACGCTTGATATACTGGAGAATGGTCTCATCCATCTTATCGCCGGCCACCCGCACCGATTTGGCGTAAACAATGCCGGCAAGTGAAATGACGGCAACCTCGGTCGTCCCGCCACCAATATCGATAATCATATTGGCAGTGGGTTCAGTGATCGGTAAACCGGCGCCGATGGCAGCGGCCATCGGTTCCTCGATCAGGTACACTTCCCGAGCTCCCGCGGATTCGGCGGATTCACGCACCGCCCGTTTCTCAACCTGTGTGATACCGGAGGGAACCGAGATTATGATACGGGGGTGAACCAGGGTTCGCCGATTGTGAACCTTGTTGATGAAGTAGCGCAGCATCGCTTCGGTTACTTCGAAATCGGCGATTACCCCGTCCTTGATCGGACGAATGGCGGTGATATTGCCGGGGGTCTTGCCAAGCATCATCTTGGCTTCCTGGCCCACCGCCAAGACCTTGTTCATCCTTCCATCCTGCCGAACCGCTACTACTGAGGGTTCTCGCAGAACAATCCCCTTGCCCTTAACATAGAGAACCGTATTGGCTGTTCCGAGGTCTATGGCCAAGTCGTTTGACAGCCACCCAAAAAGAAAATTGAAAGGTGAAAACATGCGGATTCCTTAGAAGAAAGAAGTCAAGCGTCCGGCCCCGCCAGGCGCATGGGCTCGTGGCCGGGAAAAAAGACCAACCCCATCGAGAATGAACAATGCGAGCAGGAATGAACCATCCCTACGAAACCCCGAAGGATACCAAACCTCCCAGTGGTTGGCAACAACTATGCTGATTATGTAAAAAGTTGTGCCTGTTTTGTGTTGACACACCATTTAAAGCTTGGTATTGATACCGTCGTTTTTCGATGAGCTGGTTTTTGGGGCTATAGCTCAGCTGGGAGAGCGCTT
>CAYSON010000384.1:0-3789 GCA_964432635.1 uncultured Desulfopila sp. | reverse complement strand
CTCGGTGTGGCGCGAGTGGCAACCGGGACAACTCAACCGCCAGGACATCTTCGATGCCTTCCAAGTGGAGCGTGAGCCGGTCGACACCCCCGGAACCAGCAGCCTCTACCAGATGCACCTCACCGGTACGCAACTGCTGCAGGCTCGTCTGGCGCTCTCGGATTGTGTCTTTACCGGTCCATCGAGCGTCGATCCACACAAAACCTATCTTGTGGCAGTTCAGAAAAATCGCTACTTCGGTCGCCCCGATCTCTTTCCGGCCGCGCTGACCGTGTCCTCACATATCGGCACCGAGGTCTGGCAGGTGGTGTCGCACTATGCCGCCGAACAATGGCACCACAACCTGGCACTCGACGAAGGCAGAACGGAGACCCTCGAGATAGTCGCCCTCGATACCACCGGCAACGACAAGCATCCGACCCTCTAACACCCCTTCAGGGGAAAACACCTCTTCGCAGAAGACCTCATGACCTACATCGCCTCCTCGACCCTCAGCTTCCTGCCCCGACCTACTCGTCTGGGAATTTTCTCGGCCTGGACCGCTTCCCTGCTGCTCGCCCTGGCCCTGCTCCTCGCCCCGGCGCTGTGGAACGGCTTTCCCATCATCTTCCACGACACCGGCGGCTATATCGCTCGGGTTCTCGAGATGAACCTTGGGGCAGGCCGCTCCTTTTTCTATGGGGTCTTTTTGTGGGCGACATCCTTTGGCTGGTGGTGGTTCTTCGGTTCCGTTATCGTCCAAAGCCTCTTGGTGCTGCGCCTCATCCATCTGCTCTTTCGCTGCCACCAACTGCCCAGCGGGCCCCTGCCTCTGGCCCTGGTAACCGGGATATTGGCGCTATTCACCGGTATTTCCTGGTACACGGCACAACTGATGCCGGATATTCTCGTGCCCCTGACGGTTATCGCCCTGTGGTTACTCGGTTTTCGCGCCGATCGCTTGAGTGCTTATGAGAAAGTGGAGCTGGGCGGGGTGGCCCTGCTTGGCCTGCTATCACATATGTCGTGTCTGGCCCTGGGAATCGGACTGGTCATATGCATCATTTTCGCCCGCTGGGTCAGCCGCGACTGGCGACTGGCAGCCCGGGTCACTCCCCTGCCACCCTTGACGACCGTCGCCATTGCGGTCATTTTTATGCCGCTGCTGCACTGGCTGCTGCTCGGCCAATTCGCCTACACCCCGGGCGGTCCGGCCTTTTTGTACGGACGGCTGGTGCAGGACGGCGTCGCCCAGCGCTGGCTGGCCGAGTACTGCCCGGTGCCGGGCATCAAACTCTGCCAACTGCAGGAGCGGCTCCCCACCACGGCAGACGACTTTCTGTGGAACGGCGGGTCGCCGTTTATGGATATCGGTAGCTGGAATGAGGAGGCCCGCCGTGAGCTGAGCTTTCTGGTGAAGAGGAGTTTTCTCGATTATCCCGGCGCTACCCTGAGCACCGGCCTTATTTCCGCAGGCGAGCAATTACTCATGTCCGCCACCGGCGACGGCCTCGACGAGTTTCACGGCGCCGCCCGCGGCACCTTCTCCACCGAGCTGGGGGCGACGGTCTCCCGTGATTTCAATGCGGCACGACAGCAGGAGGAGCGATTCACCGAGGAACTGTTCTCCCCCTTTAATCGGGTGCACCTGCCGGTGGCCATCGCCTCCACCTTTGCCTTGCTGCTGGTTGCCGCCTGGGGGAGCTGGCAGGGGCGTGGCGATCTCGCCACCCTGGCCAGTTTCGTCTTTGTCGCGCTGTGCGGCAACGCCTTTATCTGCGGGGCATTATCCAACCCGCACGATCGCTACCAGAGCCGGCTGGTGTGGATCGCCACCCTGGTGATAGTCATGGCGGCCACCGTCATGCTGCGGCGGCGCCCTTATTCCTGATAGGCGTAGAGGTCCTGCCCGCGGCCGTTGAGGGTGGCGGGAGTACTAAGATAGCGCATGCGTTTCATCTCGCTGCGGCCGCGCGACACGGTATCAAGGATGAGGCCGCAAGCGAAACTGAGAAAGCCGATGATCATCATGCTCATCGACAGCACGGCGGTGGGAATGCGCGGTACCAGACCGGTGGCGAGGAACTCGGCGATGATCGGCAGCATCAAGACCACCGAGGAGAAACTGAAAAACAGTGCCACCAAGGAGAAAAAGGCCATCGGCTTCTCCTCCTTGATGAAGACGAGAATCTTCCAAAGGATGCGAAAGCCGTCGCGAAAGGTGGAAAGTTTGCTGGTCGAACCGGCCGGGCGCTCCCGGTAGACGGTCTCCACCTCGGCAATGGGCATGCGCAGGTGCAGGGCGTGAACGGTGAGTTCGGTCTCGATCTCGAAGCCCACTGCCAGGGAGGGAAAGCTTTTCACGTAACGGCGCGAGAAAATGCGGAATCCAGAGAGCATATCCTTGAGGCGGTTGCCGAAGGTGACGGTGACGATCGACGTCAACAGCCGATTGCCGAAGCGATGCCCGAGGCGGTAGGCTTCCTTGACGTCGGTGACCCGCGCCCCGTTGACCATGTCCAACTGATTCTCCACCAAGAGGCGGACCATGCCCGGCGCCGCTGCCGCATCGTAGGTGGCATCGCCATCGACCAAGACATACACCTCAGCCTCGATATCGGCGAACATCCGCCGCACCACGTTGCCCTTGCCTTGCAGCGACTCGGTGCGGACGATGGCCCCGGCCGCTCTTGCCGCAGCGACGGTGCCATCGGTGGAATTGTTGTCGTAGACGTAAATTTCCGCCTCGGGCAGGCAGGAACGGAAATCCTTGACCACCTGGGCAACGGTGGCCTCTTCATTAAAACAGGGAACGAGCACGGCGGTTTTCGCAAGTTTCGGCATGGCGTCTCTACCATTGTTTGACGTTGGCGTGGGGTGTGCCGTCAGGGCACTGGATATTGCCAATGGTATAAAGGTTGTGTGAGGAAACGGTTAAGACTCGGTTGCAATTTCAACAAGACCGCCTGCCGATGGCCAGAAAATCATGGGCGGCGGCAGGCCTCTGCGGCAACCTCTCCCGTAAGACGAATTCGAACCGGGCCTCCACACCCGCCCCTCACCAATTCCTCACCAAACCGAAACTGATTGTAAACAGGGGAAGGGTAGATAGAGATCATCGTCACGGCGGCATGATGCCGCCGCCACCATCATCGGGAGGAAGGCTCATGGGACAGATCACTGCAGAAAAACTGACGCTCGGCTATCAGCGCAAAAAGGTTATCCAGGGCATCAACCTGAAGATCAACAAGGGCGAGTTTCTGAGTATCATCGGCCCTTCCGGCGTCGGCAAATCGACCTTTTTGATGGGCCTCAACGCCACCACCTCGATCATCGACGGACAACTGAGGGTCTTGGGGCACGATCTGCAACGGGTCGGCGGACGGGAATTAAAGGGGCTCCGCGCCAGGATCGGCGTGATTTTCCAAAGCTATAACCTGGTAGCCCGGCTCAGCGTCCTCGACAACATCGCCAGCGGCATGCTCCATCACCGCCCCCTGCTCCCCGCTCTGTTCAAACACTACAGCCACCAGCAATACGAGGAAATCTACGAATACATGAAGGTGGTCGGCATAGAGCACGAGGACCTGAGCCGCTGCGACCGTCTCTCCGGGGGGCAGAAACAGCGCGTCGCCATCGCCCGGGCCATCGCCCAGAAACCGGAGATCATCCTTGCCGATGAACCGATCTCCTCACTCGATCCGATCAGCGCCCGCAAGGTCATGGAGACTTTGCGCCAGGCCAACGAGAAATACGGCATCACCATCGTCTCCAACCTTCACCAACTCGATTATGCCAAGGAGTTTTGCG
>CAYSON010000383.1:0-3794 GCA_964432635.1 uncultured Desulfopila sp. | reverse complement strand
ACGTGCCGGTGGAAGGAGGGCAATCGAAGGAGGAGTGGAAAGGGATCGCCGAAACCAACAAAATTCTCGGCAAAAGCGGCAGCGACATCATTCCGGTGGACGGTTTGTGCATCCGCGTCGGGGCGATGCGCTGCCATTCCCAAGCCATGACCATCAAACTAAAAAAGGATGTTCCCCTGGCCGAGATCGAACAGATCATTGCCAGCCACAATCCTTGGGTCAAGGTCATTGCCAACGATCGCCAACTCAGCTCCCGCGAACTGACCCCTGTCAAGGTTTCCGGCAACCTGACCATCCCGGTGGGACGCCTGCACAAGATGAAGCTCGGTCCGCACTATCTCGCCGCCTTTACCGTCGGAGATCAGCTCCTCTGGGGCGCGGCCGAACCGCTGCGGCGCATGCTGCGCATTCTCCTTGGCCGCAAATGATCCCCTCCAGGCCGCAAGCCTTGTGCTTGCGGCATGATGTGCATTTTCCGTTCCACTAGCCTGCTCAGCTGGCATAACCGAGCAGCAGCTCTTCGACCGACAACTCCTCATGGTTCGGAGCTTCAAGAGCAAGCTCGTATTGCTCGTGGGCAAAAAGCGGCTCGCCAAAAGCTGTGGAGATAACCTTGAGCCGCGGCCGATGTATGGCACCGCCCGCGGCCATGACAACCCCCAGGCGTTTGTCGTTCAGGCGGACATAGGAGCCAGGAGGATAAAGGCCAAGGGATGCTATCAATGCGGCGAGGAAATTGGGATCGCAGTTACCCCGGTCGTCCTTGATCAGCCGATAGGCGTCTTTGGGGGCAAGTGGGCGCTGGTAGGGTCGGGGTGCCGTCAAGGCCTCGAAGACGTCACAGACATGAAGGAGCGCGGCAACAGGATGATGTTCCGCCCACCTCGGCAAGGGTGGATAGCCCCCACCGTCATAGCGCTGATGATGTCCCCAGCATCCGGCCAATTCGAATTCGGAGATGTTTTTTTGTGCCATGAGAATCTCAACGCCCCGGCGGGGATGGTCGAAAATTACCTGCCACGCCTCCTCGCTGAGCGATCCCTCTTGTTCAATAATGGCTTGTGGGATGCGGCTCATGCCGATGTCGTGCAATAGGGCGGCGCTGCAGGCTGCGAGTAGATCCTCTTGTGGCCATTTAAGACTCACACCAACATGGATGGCTAGTGATGCCACCCGCAGGGAATGAGCAACCGTGTAGCTTTTGGTGTCACCGTAGGCGAGATACTGCATGGCCTCAGCGGAGTGCCTTTTTATGGCTCCGAGAAGAGAAACACAGCTGGTGCGCATCTTGGCGAGTGCGAGAGGTTTTTCCACCGCTGCTTGGGAAAAGCAGTGGGAAATGATGTCGGTAAGCCCCTGATAGAGCAATATCGACTGTTGCTGCGCGCCTTCGCTTATTCTCGGGTCTTCAGCCTCAGCCCGCCTGGTGTCGTCCTCCTCTTCCTGCCGAATGACAAGCTTGATGTTGTGAATGTGGCAACTGTCGAAAAATTGTTGGGCATCTCCGATACTCCGTAATAACGAAGAACGCAACGCCGAGATGTCGAAAAATTTTTTGAAATCGGCTGCCGACACCCCCTTTTTCAAGGAAAAGCCGCTACAACGCAGTGATTTCATCAGATGCGACAATGCCTGCGGGGCGGCGATCGGACCATAGACCGTCGTTCCATCATCGATCAAGGCACTATCACTTATGCGCACTCTGATCTCTGCCACCCCACTGGCCAGCCAATGATCATTGAGCAGAGAAACGACCTCCTCGGCAGCGCGGATTACCAGCGGATGATCGGTGTAGTGGCGCTTTCGCTGCTCCATGCCGCGACCGATCACCGCCACTAACGTAAAGATTTTTTCCGCCATATACCCTTCGCTGCCTCTATCAACACCATCACTCCTCCTCCCCTCTTGGCCCAGAACTCCGCCGCTCTTGCGCACTGGCTTTTGACGTTTGACTCATCGCCGCCACCTGGCGAAGACGTTCCAGGGCTATCTCGGCGGCGCGCCGGCAGTTCCTGTTCCAGGTGGGCATAATCGCAAAGCGCCTTTCCTCGACGATTTTTTCCAGCACCTCCATAGTGCCCGCACCATGCCATATTGCCATGGCAGCGATGGTTCTCTCCAGCCAGGGTTCCTCTTTGCTCTTTTCGTCAAGCAGTGGCAGCGATTCGACCATCAATCGTGCCGCCGCCACTGCGAGGGCCTCAGGAAAGGTCTCGTTATGGGCATGGCTGAGATAGTTGGCGAGAAAGCCCAGGTGAGCCTCCTCTTCTGGGCGCAGCAAGGGAATGACGGCAGCGATCATTTCATCCTGCGGGTTTCGCAGCAGTTCCGCTATCACTATCGCAGCGACTTGGGCCTGTAAAGAAGTGTCAAGCAAGAAGGCAAAAAAGTGATAGGAGGAAGTGTACGCCGGACAGAACACCTGAGTAGCCAACTGGCCTCCACTAAAGGCCGGCTGACGCTCGACCAAGGAGCGCTGCCTCTTCATCACCTCCATCGTCATGGTACCAACACAGTCGGAGAGGTCGTAAAAATCCCTTTTGACACCAGCCATTCCAATCAACAACAGTTCGTCGACGGCATAAGGCCAGAGGTGCATGTGCTGAAGCGGCTGTAGAGCATGCCAAAGTTCAAGTAAGCAGCGCGCGGAGGACAGGGCTGGAGATCGTCGCAGCGAAGGCATCACCTCGGAAAAGAGTGCATGGAAGTGGTCAACGCCAGTAACCTCGAGCCTCTCCTGCAAAGCACCCTTGAGCAGTAGCCACTCCCTTTGTTCCAATGGCTCTTGGAGCAGTGTGGCAAGCAATGCTTGCCAGGCACTGGCAGAGGCTTCGGAGGAGGCTGGAGCGTCCTGCTGCAGGACGAGCGACAACAGCGGACGTCGATCCCCGTTGCGAAGCTGCGGCACATGGGGAGACTGTCCGAACTGGGCGGTAACGAAACGCTGCAGGGCGGCGGTGGAACAACTACGACCTCCTCGTTCTTTGCTCACCATAGCCGGCGATGGGTGTCTGCCGAGCGCTTTTTTCCCCATCGACTTGCACCAACTTCTGCATAGCAGACCGAGTTGTGAGCGTTGGCTCGCCTGGGAGGCGTGATCGGCAAGAGCCTCGACAAACGACAGCAAGATAGCCGTATCTCGTTCTCTATAACCGCAACGCCGAGCGGCCTCCGGCAGATTGCCAGCGCCTACCGCGGTTACCAGAAGTTCAGTGACATCGCGGCCGGTGGCAAAGGGAAACCCCGCCACATGTATAGCTCCGCCACCCAAAAATGCTGACAACTCCGCCTGCAGGCGTTGCCCCCTCGCCTTTGGCAGCCTGGTGGCAAGCTCGGTAATTTTAAGCAGAAGAGGGTCTCCAGTGCCAAAAACGTCGGAGACAATATCTGGTGGCCGGGCAAAGCGCACCGCCATACCGAGAGAGGCGCTCGTTGCCTGTACCCCAGACGCTGCAGGGTCGTCTGTGGTTCGGGTTCGTCGGCTCAGCAATCGACGCGTAGCAAGCAGAAGATGAAAGTGGGTGAGCGATCGATCAAAAGAAATACCTGCCACCCCGCCTTTGTGCAGAAAGGGGTGGAGGGCTAAGAAACAAGCGTTTTCTTGGGTAAGGTGGCGACCATTGAGCAACAGTCGCTGTCCTTCCACCTCAAGATCAACAGACCCCTCAAATCCAAAAATTACACGAAGCTGCTGCAGACAGCAGATGGCCAAGCGATCAAAGATAGTGTGACCGAGGGGATAATGGATACCTGCGTGGAATAGACGAAAAAGAACCTCGGTAAAATACCCCAGG
>CAYSON010000382.1:0-3795 GCA_964432635.1 uncultured Desulfopila sp. | reverse complement strand
ATGCCACCGGCTTGCGTGTCTCGGAATTGGTCAGCCTGCCCCTGGCGGCCTGCAACCTCGCCGCCGGTTTTGTCCGCGTGCTCGGCAAGGGTGACAAGGAACGCCTCATTCCTTTTGGCGAACAGGCCCGGCTGCGCCTTGATGACTACCTCAAGACCGTCCGGCCGCTTATCCTCAAGAATAGACGCAGCAACGCCGTGTTCGTCACTCGTTTGGGGCGGCCCATGACCCGCCTGCGCTTCTGGCAGATCATCCGCGCCACCGCCCTGGCGGTCGGCATCACCAAGGAGATTTCGCCGCATATGCTGCGCCATTCCTTCGCCAGTCACTTGCTCAGCCGTGGCGCCGACCTTCGCGCCGTGCAAATGATGCTCGGCCACGCCGACATCGCCACTACCCAGATCTATACCCACATCGACCAAGAGCGGCTCAAGTCCATCCACAAGAAATTCCATCCCCGCGGCTGACCGTCCATTCTCCACGACTCCAGCGGAAATCGCGCAACACCAGTGGAAATCTCCTTCGAAATCGCCTACAATGGCCTATCGCACCAGGTAGCAAAGGACGGGACATGCGCGTAATAACCACCCACCAGAACGCCGATTTCGACGGCCTGGCGGCGATGATCGCCGCCCATAAGCTTTATCCCGACGCCCTGCTGGTCTTTTCCGGGTCGCAGGAGCGCAACGTGCGCGAGTTCACCTCGCAAAGCCTCCTCTACAACTACGACTTCCACAAGGTCAAGGACATCAACCTTGAGGCGATAACCACCCTGATCCTCGTCGACACCCGCTCCTCGGAGCGCATCGGTCCCTTCGCCGAGTGTTTGGGTCGGCCGGGCCTCACCCTGCACATTTACGACCACCACCTCTACAACCCCGGAGATCTCAGCGGGGAGGTGGAGGTGATCAGGGATTACGGCTCGACCACCACCATCCTCATCAACCTTTTACAGGAGCGACAGTTCCCCATCACCGCCAACGAGGCGACCATCTTTGCCCTCGGCATCTACGAGGATACCGGTTCTCTCACCCACCTCACCACCACCCCGGAGGACCTGATGGCCGCCGCCTGGCTGCTGCAGCAAGGCGCCAAGCTCGACCAGGTGGCCCAGTTTCTCACCCACGAGCTGACCTCGACCCAGATCGGGCTGCTCCACGAGCTGATGAAAAGCGCCAGGCAATACACCATCCAGGACATTCCCATCGCCGTGGTCACCCACTCACTGCCGCACTATGTCGACGAGTTCGCCTTGATCGTGCGCCGCTTTATGGCCATGGAGAACCTCAACGTCCTCTTCGCCCTGATCTCCATGGCCGGGCGCATCTACCTCATCGCCCGCAGCCGCATCGCCGACGTCAACGTCGGCACCATCGTCCGCGATTTCGACGGCGGTGGCCACGCCACCGCCGCCTCGGCGACCTTGAAGGATCTCACCCTGATGGAGGCCGAGGAAAAACTCATCCTCTCCTTGCACCGCCATGTCCGCCCGCAGCCGATCGCCAGCGAGATGATGTCCAAACCGGGGATCACCATCGCTCCCGACACCACCATCGCCGAGGCCCAGGCGATTCTTACCCGCTACAGCATCACTTCGGCGCCGGTGCGCCAGCGGCTTCGCCCTGATCCATCCGAGGGCCATGCCATCCTCGGCATCATCACCCGGCAGATATTGGAAAAGGCGGCGCACCACCATCTCGCCAACCGGCCGGTGAGCGAGTATATGTCCACCGAGGTGCGAACCCTGCCCCCGGACGCCACGCTGGCCGACATCCAGGAACTGATCATCGAGAACCACCAACGCCTTATTCCCATTGTCGAAAACGACGCCCTTGTCGGAGTCATCACCCGCACCGATCTGCTCAACCGTCTGGTCAACGATCCGGCCCACCTGCCCAAGGATCTGCTGCACGAGGCGGAACACCCTTCCCTGGCACGGATGCGCAACCTCAGCCATCTGCTCGCAGAATTTCTTGGTCGCGACATCATCAGGCTGCTACAGGATATCGGCGTGGTCGCCAAGCGCCAGGACTGTAACGCCTTTGCCGTCGGCGGCTTTGTCCGCGACCTGCTGCTCAAGAAGAGCAACCTTGATCTCGACATCGTCGTCGAAGGTGACGGGATCCTTTTTGCCAAACACCTGGCGGAGCATCTCGGCGGCCGCTATCGCACCCACGAGCGCTTCAAAACCGCCATGGTGCTGATGCCCAACGGCTTCAAGATCGACATCGCCACCGCCCGGCTCGAATATTATGAGTATCCGGCAGCCATGCCGACGGTGGAATTATCGTCGATCAAGCTCGACTTGTGGCGGCGCGATTTCACCATCAACGCCATGGCCATCCACCTCAACCCGGAGCATTTCGGCACCCTGATCGACTTCTTCAACTGCCAGAACGATCTCAAGCAAAAGGCCATCAAGGTCATGCACAACCTCAGCTTCGTCGAAGACCCGAGCCGCATCTTCCGCGCGGTGCGCTTTGAAAAACGTATGGGGTTCGAGATCGCCCCTCTTACCAGGCGGCTGATCACCAATGCCGTCAACATGAAACTCTTCGGCAAGGTCAACGACACCCGCTTTCTCTCGGAACTGAAAAGCATCCTCTCCGAGGAAAACCCCTTGCCGGCCATGGAACGGCTAGCCGAGTTCGACCTCTTCCCGTTCCTCTGGCCCGACCTGCAGCCGCACTGCAAGTTCGACCGCCGTTTCCACCACCTCCTCGTCCAGGTGCAAACCGCCATCTCCTGGTTCAGGCTCCTTTATCTTGAGGAGAGCTGCCAGAATTGGATGGTCTACCTCCTGGCGATCATGTCGCGATCGGAGAAGGACGTGCTGGCCGGATTCTGCCGCCGCTTCGAGGAGACCGCCAAGGTCACCGAGTATCTGCTCGAGCAAAAGGATTTGGCCGATCAGGCCGGACACCGGCTGGCCCGCGAGGGGCAGCCCAAGAACAGTCGCATCGTCGAGCTGCTCGCCGAAATCCGCATCGAGGGGCTGCTCTACCTCATGGCCATGGCCCGACGCAACCACGTCAAAAAAGCGGTGTCTCTCCACCTCACCTCCCTGCGTCAGGTGGAACCAGCTCTCTCCGGCAACGACCTGATCAAGATGGGCTACGCCCCAGGACCGCAGTTCAAAAAAATCCTCACCTTTCTCAAGGCGGCGCGGCTCGACGGCAAGGTACGCGACAAAAAGGAGGAGATCGCCCTGCTGCGTCGCAACTTTCCTCCGTCCGGCAGCTGACCGCGGTGGCAACAATGCCTATTGTCCTTTCATAACGGCAGCGATGCCGGCACTGCGCACCACCTTTGACAGCCCCCTGTAACCCGGCCACACCGATGAATGAATTTATCTCCGAAATCCTCCTGCTCGCCCCGCCACTGCTCTTTGCCCTGACCATCCATGAGCTGGCCCACGGCATGGTCGCCTACGGCCTAGGCGATCCCACCGCTAAGCTCGCCGGGCGCTTGACCCTCAACCCGCTCAAACACCTCGATCCCATCGGCACCCTGGCCTTTTTCCTGATCAAGTTCGGCTGGGCCAAGCCGGTGCCGGTCAACCCCAGTTATTTTCGCCGCCCCAAGCAGGACATGCTCTGGGTGGCCTTGGCCGGACCGCTCAGCAACCTCATCCTGGCGGTGATCAGCGCCCTCTTGATCAAGGTGGTGCAGCTGCTCCTCCAGGCCCCCCTGGGCAGTCTCGGCACCGCTATACTCCTGCCGCTGGGGGCGATGCTGGTTGCCTCGGTGTGGATCAACCTGATTCTGGCGGTGTTCAACTGCCTGCCCATTCCG
>CAYSON010000381.1:0-3797 GCA_964432635.1 uncultured Desulfopila sp. | reverse complement strand
TTGCACACCGGGCCGTGCAAATATCCTCGGGCCGCGCAAGCGCCCTTACCAGACCATCATCCCCGGCTTTCTCAGCGATCTTGGCGGTCGACCGCTCATGTCTTTTGGGGTCATGGGTGCTCACCTGCAACCCCAGGGGCATGTGCAGATGGTGACACGTATCTGCGACTACGGGCAGAATCCTCAGGCGGCCTCCGACGCACCGCGCTGGCTCGTCGGCGTTGACGGTATGATCGGCCTCGAGGATCCTCTTGCCGGGTGGGTTGGCGATGAGCTGAAAAAACGCGGCCATAAACTTGCACCTGTTGAAGCTGTAAGCGGTGCCTTCGGCGGTGCGCAACTCATCTGGCGAACCGATGGCGGCTACATCGCCGCTTCAGACCACCGCAAGGACGGACAGGCGGTCGGGTTCTAACCCTCCCGCAAAACGGCTCAATTCACTTTTTTGTTATTATGTAGAGGTAGAAGAGAGGGCTGACGACCCGTCAAGGAGAGTTGCATGCAAGGATTTCGGGGAAGTAAAGCGGCCGTCTTTGACGTGCTCTTATTCGCCTTTGTTGCTTGGTCGGTCTACGGTGCGGCCTCCACAATTGAGACCTATACCTTCCGTATGGTTCATGTCGCCTTTATTCTTGCCCTCGGTTTCCTGTCCATGCCGGCTCGGCGGGAGCTTGGGAAATGGCAGGCCGGCCTAGACGTTCTCCTCGCCGTCCTAGGGATTACCGCGATTGGCTATGCGCTTTTTGACCTCGACCAATTCATCCGCCGTTCGACCTTGCCGGAGACCTGGGACTTGCTGTTTGGCATCATGATCATCGCCATGCTGGTGGAACTTTCCCGACGCGCCGTCGGCAAAACGTTCACCTTTGTGCTGGCTGGCTTTCTTCTCTATGCCTATTTCGGCAAATACATTCCCGGGCCGATTGCCCACAAGGGTTACGATCTTGATCGCATCGTTGGCCACATGACCATGACCCTGGAGGGTGCATTCGGCGTACCTATTTCCGTGAGCGTTTCCTTTGTCATGCTGTTTGTCGTCTACGGCGTGTTCATGGATGCGGCGGGAGCAGGTAAGTTCTGGCTTGATCTGTCAATGGCGGTCATGGGCCGCAAGTCATCAAGTGCCGGACGAGGGGCGGTCATCACCACGGCCCTTCTCGGAGGCCCTCAGGCCAGCGGCGTGGCGACAACCATGTCGGTGACACCGATCATGTGGCCCATCCTGCGCCAGGCCGGTTATTCCCCGGATATGGCCGCCGGTCTTATATCGGCAGGCGGCATTGGCGCTGTCATTTCGCCACCGCTGATGGGAGCGGGGGCCTTTCTTATCATGCAGTTTTTAAAAATTCCCTTCTGGGACGTAGTGGTAATGGTGTCGATGCCGACGCTCCTCTACTATATCGGCACGATGTTTATGGTGGAGATGGAGGCGCGGAAGATGAACTTCAAGCCACCGGAAGGGGAAATTCAAAGCGTCGGCCAGGTTTTAAAGGCCAGAGGATACCATTTGCTCTCATTGGTGGTGCTTATCGCCCTCCTTGTGGGTTGGGACTACTCCCCGGAGATGGCTGCTCTGGCTGCGATTGCCGCGACGATTATCACCAGCTTTTTTAGCAAGGATCGCGAAGACTGGCTGCTGCCCAAAAAAATAATCTCGGCAACCATTGAGGGTGCTGAAAATATGCTGCCGGTTGCCGTGTTGCTGGCGGCTGCCGGACTCATCGTCGGGGTATTTTCTCTTACTGGCCTCGGCCTCAAGATCTCGACAATCATCATGTCGTTGAGCGGCGGGTCATTGCTGCTCTCGCTGTTTTTGGCGATGATTACCTCTTTTATCATCGGCTTGAGCCTACCCATTACCGCCACCTACATCATGACGGTAATCATGATTGCCCCGGCGCTGGTCAATGTTGGTGTGCCCGATTACGTGGCGCATCTCCTCGCCTTTTATTTTGCCGTATTATCGGAAGTTTCCCCACCGGTGGGACTTTCGCCTTCGGCTGCTGCGGCGGTAACCGGGGGCAATCCTTTTGGCTCTATGATGCAGGCGTGGAAGTATTCCTTACCCGCATTTCTTGTGCCGTTTTTGTTTTCGGCAACCAAGGAAGGGGCGAATCTTCTCATCGTCGGCGCGACCCCGTCCGGGTTTCTCCTTGCAGTTGTCAACAGCAGTTTTTCGCTGTTTTTTCTCTCGCTGGGTATCGTTGCCTATTTCCGCGGCCCGCTCAATATAGTTGAGCGGGCGATTCTCATTGTCGTCGCCATAATCATGGTGGTTGCAGTTATCGATTTCTCACTGCTTGGAATATTGCCCGTCGCCATTGGCATGGTTGTTGTTATCCGTAACTGGAGGATGCATCGCGGTCGTCGGTAAGCGGCTGCGGCTAGATGAAAATCATAAGAGGGAGGTAGAAGAGCATGAAGGCAAGAATCATCATGTCCATGGTTATCGCACTGGTTTTCCTGTTGGCCTCGAACAGCCGGTTGGTGTCGGCGCAGGACAAGCTGTCGTTCAGCATCGTCACCGGCGGTACCGGCGGCGTCTGGTACCCGCTGGGCGGGGCGATCGGTGGCGTCATCACCAAGAATGTGGCCAACACCGAGGCCACCGCCGAAGCAACGACAGCGGCGCTTGATAATCTGAAACTGCTGACGGCCGGCAAGGCCGGCATGGCCTTTGCTTATGATTATCACGTGCCCTGGATCAACGAGGGCAAAATGCCCGGCCTCAAAGGCCAATTCAAGGTCCGTGTCGTTATGGGCTTTTACGAGCAGCCCCTGCATGTTGTCACCAAAGACGGCTCGGGCGTTAAAAGTTTGATGGATCTTAAAGGCAAACGTGTTTCAACCGGTGCGCCGAACAGCGGCACAGAAGAACAGGCCGGCTATGTGCTCAAGTCACTCGGCATGGATTGGGACACAGACCTTAAACGTGAAAAGCTCGGGGCCTCAGAATGTGTTGCCGGCCTGAAAGACGGCAAGCTTGACGCCTTTTTCTGGAGTGGCGCGGTGCCCACCGGCTCGATCATTGATCTCGCTGCGACCTCCAGCCTGAAAATGGTGCTTCTGCCGATTGGCGGGGAAACTGCTGAAAAGATCATGCAGCAAAACCCCGGCGTTTTCCACAAAACAGTCTTTGCCAAAGGCAGCTATGCCACAGTTGCTGCCGACACCGACACCCTGGCGATCACCGCAGTGCTGCTGGCCATGGATACCTTCCCGGAAGACAGAATGTACCAGATTGTCAGTGCAATTTTTACCAATCAAAAAGACTTGGCCTCGGTAGCCAAGGAAGTTGCAAAACTGACGCCTGAGATGGCAGTCCAACAGGCAAATAGCGATGCGCAAAAGTTCATCCATGCCGGTGCTGCCAAGTTCTTCGCGGAAAAAGGTGTTATTAAGTAGGATGCTTTGATACCCAGCCGAAAAAAACTCGTCGTGCCGGCGGTCGTTGCCGGCACGATCTTCCTTGTCCTGCTTGGGGTGAACATAACTCTGCCATGGCATACACGCCTTCAGCTTTTTGATGGCGAGACCGGGCGTATGCTGTTGTCGGCTATCCTTCGGGACGGTGACAAGGCCTCACTCACATGGCACAATTCGCTCTTTGATCTTCATGTTACCGAAGAGTTTATCGCCGAGTCCGGTACACTGGTGCAAACGACAGTGACGTTCGCCGATCCGCGTGGTCTTCAGCCGATGCAGATCGCAGCAGCGGAAGTCGACGATTATTACCACACCGGCGGTCCCTTTACGGCGAACGGACTACGACGCCCATTTACCCGCATCGTTTACCG
>CAYSON010000380.1:0-3798 GCA_964432635.1 uncultured Desulfopila sp. | reverse complement strand
CCCTTATATTCATAAACCGATGCATAGGCGCACCTGTCGCGCCCATGGCCGGCCACCGCCATAGCGGGGCAGGCATTGCGCATTTTTCACCTGTCTCTCCATCGACAGGGCGATTATTCCGGAAATCGAGGCACTCGCCAGGGAGGTTCCGTCGATAAAATTATATCCATTGCCGGGCGCGGTCACAAAAAGGTGGGTCGCTGGTGCCACGGCGTCGGCCATAGTAGCCAATTTTTTGTTGGGCAGAGGATTGCCCTGTTCATCAAGACCGGCAACGCTCACCACTTTATCGTGGGACGCGGGAAAGGCCATAGTCTCCGCACTCGGATCGTTGCCGACCGGGGCGGCAAAGACAATCCCTTTGCCATGGCCATTGTCGATCATCATGCCGAGCAGGGAGTCGTTGACATAGGCGCCGAGACTTAAATTGACTACCTGCACCTTGGCCAAGATGGCGGCATCCAGGGAACGTACCAGGGAAGTCGAAAAGCATTCCCCCGCCGCTGTAGTTTTTCCGGTCTGGCGGCAGGCTCGCAGGGCCAGTAAAGACACCTGCGGGGCTATGCCAACGATGCCGCTCTGATTTTTATCGGCAGCAATGATTCCGGCAACCGCAGTGCCGTGAATCTCGCCGCGATAGACGCTGCCTGAGATGAAATTATGGTGCCCGACCACACGGGAGTGCAAATCCTCGTGATCAACCTCCACCCCGGTATCAACCACCGCCACGGTAATCCCCTTACCGCTCGCCTTGTTGTGGATCTCCTGTAAATCGAGCATGGAGACAAGGTTCTGCATGGAGCTGAGCGGATCCTCCTGGCCCATGGTGGTGAAGACATAATTGGGCTGGGGGTTATAGATTCCCGTCTCTTTGTGCAGGGCCTTGGCGATCTCCCGCGCATCCCTTCGAGATGTGGCCACAACCATAAGCCGATTGAGCGAAGCCAGCGCATTTTTTTCCTCAACGGCGAGTCGGAAAGTTTTCACTACGCGATCGAGATTGGCAAGACCTGCATGGTCATTGTCGACCAGAAAGACCACCTGCCCCGGCACATGCTGGGCAGCCGCAACGTCCTTTTCTTGCTGCGGCTCTTTTTTTTTCGAGTTAGCCAGGACTACGTATTCTCCCTGCCCCTGGTCCTCCCCCGCAGAGGTCCGGGAACCTGGCGTCACCGAAGCGGCCACACCTCCTCCATCGACCACGATGGAGGACTGGTTTGCCTGATTCCTGTGCCCGACGGCAAGATTTGCGGCATTCTCCGAGGTGGCGCTATTTGCTATAACCCCGCGAACCTGAGCTCCTTCCATGACGATAGCGTTCTGCGATGCGGCGTTTTGTGTGCCTGCCGCAAGGTTGGTGCTTTTCTGCTGAGTTGAGGTGTTCATAACCGCACCACGAATCTTGCCACCCTCTATGCGCACGCTTGCCTGATCAGCTTTATTGTCGAAACCGGCGGCGATATTGCTCGATGCCTTACTCACCGCGCTATTGACCACAGTGCCTTCGACTGATGTTCGAGAAACCATGACTGAACCCTGGCTCGCGACATTTTTCTTGCCAACAGCCATGTTGACCGAGTCTTGACTCTGTCCACTATTGGCGACGGTACCACCAATTTTAACGTTTTTCATAACCACCGCGGCCTGGGCTGCGGTGTTGTCGCTACCTGCCGCAACATTGACAGCTTTATCGATTCGCGCCGGAGCGTTGACAACCGCACCTTGAACAGTCGATTCGGCAGCTTCAGCCAGAGCAGCGGAAAATCCCCAGGCCATCACCACCATGGTGAGTATCGCCTTGAGCACCGTTGCAGATGTCGAGCAGCTTGCCATGGGCACCACCGGGCTAACAACGACGTCTCCGCTCGTCGTTTGTCAACTTTGCAAAGTTTGAAAAGAAGATCTCTTTTTTCACAACATCATGCCATTGCAGAGTGAAGAAATATTCTTCAGGCCGACTTAGCGAAGCGGCTCGGCGAAGGTCACGATTGGCGATTGCCGCATCTTTTGGATAATCGGGTCGAGATCGCTCTGAACCTTAAAGGATATCACATAACGTCCCTCCTGACTCGGCCCGCTGCTCACCGACCCGCCAACGGCATGCAGCAGAGTACGGATTTCGCCCTCGGTGGCAGTGGCCCGGAAAACCACATTGACCCCCCTGCCCGCCGCATCTGCCGCCACTTCCGTAGAACTCAGGGTGGAATAGGAAGTTTGTTTCGGCAGCGGCACCAACAACAATACAATAACTACTGCTTGAGCCGCTGCAAACATCCAGGGGACCGCCAGCGAAGCGCGAAGCTGCCGCCAAAACGTCGTGAGGTAGTGCTGAAACCCATCGGGGTTACAAGGTCTTCGCTCTTGCACCTGGCGGCGAGGGTACACCGCCTGGGAAATTCTTTCAAAAAGTGCTTCTGACGGCGTCGGTTCGTTCGAATCAATCTGCCGATATGCTTTCTGAAATTCACGAAAGTCAGTGTATTCTTCTGCCACCGCTTTGTCCTCCCGAAGAAGCCTCTCAAATTCGACCCGACCTTTCGGGCTCAAGCGATCATTGCAATAATCAGCAATGGTGTCGGAAATTGCGTTGTCGTTATTCGTCATAGCCATGGATATTCTGCTTCTCAAGAACTTGTTTGAGTGCCTGTTTGGCATGAAAAACTCTCGTCTTGACCGTATTGACGGGAATTCCTATGAGTTGAGCCACCTCCCCATAGCTGAAATCTTGATAGAACACCAATTCGAGAATCTCCCGCTGCTTGACTTTTAGTGTCTGTAGGCCTGTTTTTACCGCCGCGTTGGTCGATTCGGTCTCAACCCGGAACTGACTGCGGGTATCGGCGACACCGTATTCTTCATCAAACGGTTCGTGGTTTTTCATCTTCCTGAACTCTCTGAGCATGATGTTGCGGGCGATGCCTATCAGCCAGGTGGTAATTCTTCCACTCCCCTTGAAGGCATCGCTCTTCTGCCATGCCACCGTATATGTTTGCACCAGGATATCGTCTGCTAGGCTGTAATCCATAACCATTTTCTGCACATAACGAGCAACCCGACCATAGGACAAGTCGTAAAGTTGCCTAAATGCCTGGGGATCTCCTGCCGCCACCTGTTCCATCAGACGTATTTCTTGTGAGAGCTCTCCGTCCGTACTCATCTGTCTCCGCTCGTTTGGAAAAGGTTCAAATAATTCTTGCCTGGACCATAGAGAAATGAGCTGCTGCCCAGGTCATGGACTGCTGATTGGCGAGATCAGAGTAAATCATAACCTCAAAACGGTGAAACGTTGAAACACTTTTCCGCCCAGGGTGGCTTCGAACTTCCTCCGCGCTGGATCGCAATGGTCTGCATATATTATGGTACTCTCTCTCAGTTGACGCAACCCATATGCCCACGTCTCTCTGCTAGAGAAAAGCTGTGGAGCGACTGCCCAAGGAAAAAATACTGGCCCAAACCTCCTGCATACCCATCGCTGAGGCACGACAACTCAATCTCATCAAAATTATACATACCACAATTCAATGAGATACAATTAGACACAATCGATTCGGCTTTTTTTAATTTGTCTCACTCAGAAAATGAACCTTTCAGTGAATGCCTGGAACTTAAGAAGCAAAGGGAGCTCATCGAAGCGGACATTACCCTTTCGATGGGATGTCACAAACACAAACTATGAGGAAAACTTCATGAAAAAAACACTGGTAGTAGGTGCACTGGGATTGGCTATCACCTTTGGTGTCTCCACCACCGTTTGGGCGGCTTCGACCATTGACGGCAAGGTGACCAACGAGAGCAAGG
>CAYSON010000379.1:0-3811 GCA_964432635.1 uncultured Desulfopila sp. | reverse complement strand
ATGTTTGCCATGCGTTTTTCATGGGCGAGCTCCATCCTGTGACGACCATAGCTGCCCTGCGCTTCGCTTGGTCTGGGCCGGTACAGCCTGGGCACGGTTGTGATGAGAGGGAAGGTCCAACAGCTGATCGTCCTAATCCCACATAACCGCCACTCCGTATTTGTGGAGTATCTGGTCTTTGCTGAGGAGAACCACATTCTCCTGCATGGTGGCAGCAACCAGCAAACGGTCGAAGGGATCGCGGTGGAGAAGGGGAAGGGTGGCGGCGGTAATCGCCATCTCGAAGTCGATATCGAGTGGAGTCAGGGAGAGGGCGAGAATCGCCTGGGGAATGAAAAACTGCGGCGGCTCCGGTAAGGTGATTTTCTGCAGTTGCCAGAGCAGGGCAATCTCCCAGGCGCTGGCCGCAGAGAGCAGCAGATCGTTATTGGTGTCGGAAAGGAGTGTGCGAAGAGTCTCGGGCAGCTTGTTGGGTTCTGCGGCAAACCATAAAAAGGTATGGGTGTCGAGGAGATATCTCATAGCTTGGTGGGCCAGAAACTCTCGATCTCAGTCTCCGGAAGGGGTTCGCTGGGATCGCAGAGAATTTTCACCGTATCCCTGTAAAGACCCATTGGCCGCTCCTTGTTTTCCTGGCGAACGGGGACCAGCTTGACCAGAGGCTGCCCGGACTTGGTGATGATAACTTCCGTGCCTGCCAGCGCCGCGGGAATCAGCTTGGACAGCTTAGTTTTCGCTTCATGTATTCCGACATACATCCGACACCTCCCGATTACAGTTAGTTTAATTGCAGACTAACCATAATCGGTTGAGGTGTCAAGCAAAGCGGTGCCCCCCCTACTCAAACAGCGGGGTGCTTAAATAGCGTTCGCCGCTGTCGGGGAGGATGACGACGATGGTCTTGCCGCGGTTCTCGGGGCGCGAGGCGACCTCGATGGCGGCGTGGACGGCGGGAAGATCTCGTCGATGATGCTGCGGTTAAGGATCGGCGGGACAAAGCCGGCGCCGATACCCTGAATCTTATGGGGGCCGGGTTTGCCGCCGGAGAGCACCGGCGAGTCGGCCGGCTCCACCGCCACCACCTTGATGGCCGGGTTATGGCCCTTCAAGACCTCGCCCACCCCGGTGATGGTGCCGCCGGTGCCGACCCCGGCAACCAGGATGTCGACTTTCCCTCCTGTATCGCGCCAGATCTCCGGGCCGGTGGTGCGCCGATGAATCTCCGGGTTGGCGGGGTTGGCGAACTGGTTGGGCATATAGCTGTCGGCGGTTTCCGCAAGCAGCTGTTCGGCCCGGGCGATTGCCCCCTTCATGCCCTCGGCGGCCGGGGTCAAGATCAGCTCTGCCCCGAGGTGGATGAGCAGTTTGCGGCGCTCGATACTCATGCTCTCGGGCATGGTCAAGATCAATTTGATCCCCTTATGGGCGCAGACAAAGGCCAGGCCGATGCCGGTGTTGCCGCTGGTCGGTTCGATCACCGTGGTGTTCTTTTTCACCAGCCCCTGGCGCTCGGCCGCCTCGATCATGGACACGGCGATGCGACACTTGACGCTGCCCGCAGGGTTGCGCGCCTCGTGCTTGCCGAGCAGAATTGCCGAGGTGGCTGCCGACAGGGTGGGCAGGCTGAGTAGCGGGGTGTTGCCGATGCTTTCGAGGATGGTCTGGGTCATAACGATCTCCTTGGGCAATGAGGGGAAAAAGGCGTTCAGAAGGAATTGGAATAGATCAGTTCCGGGCGCTTGAGCAGCACCTTGGTGCCGGGCGGGACGCTCTCGGTGAGCCAGATGTTGCCGCCGATGGTCGAGCCTTCGCCAATGATGGTCTCACCGCCGAGGATGGTGGAGTTGGCATAGATGATGACGTTGTCTTCGATGGTTGGGTGGCGTTTCTTGTCGCGCATCCGTTCCCCTGCGTCGCGCGGCAGCGACAGGGCACCGAGGGTCACCCCCTGGTAGAGACGGACGTCTTTGCCGATGATGGTGGTCTCGCCGATGACCACGCCGGTGCCGTGATCGATGAAGAAGCCTTGGCCGATGGTGGCCCCGGGGTGGATGTCAATGCCGGTTTTGGAGTGGGCGTACTCGGTCATGATGCGCGGAAGGATCGGTACGTTGAGCAAATAAAGCTCGTGGGCGAGGCGAAACACCGAAGTGGCGAACAGTCCCGGGTAGCTGAAGATCACCTCGTCCGGGCTCTTGGTGGCTGGATCACCCTCCAGGGCGGCGCGGATATCGGTGGCCAGCATTGCCGCCACTCGCGGCAGGGTCTCGAGGAACCCCAGGGTCTTGCCGTGGCTTTGCGCCTCGCAGTTGGTGCAGGGCAGGTTGTGGCGGCGGCAGTCGTGGCGGATGGCGACGGTGATCTGCTCGGAGAGCTTATCGTAGAGGTCGGTGGTCTGCTTGCCGATATAGTATTCAAGATTGGAGGCGTGCAGCTTGGTCCTGGTGAAGTAACCGGGGAAGAGGATGCAGCGCGCCTGCTCGACGATCTCAATCACCGCGCTCTGCGAGGGGACGGTCACCGGACTGATATGCTCGAAGCACGCCTTGGTCGCCCAGGAGTTAAGCAACTCTTTGACGATGGTAGGAATCTTGATGTGCTGGCAACACTGCGCGACTTCAATATGGTCGCAGCGGGAGGCGAGGGCTAGGGTGTCGATGGCGGGGTTGGCTGATTCGGACATGGCGATTCTTTCTCAGGGTAAAAGGTTACGTTCGGACTTCCGGGTGCTCTCCAGCCTAGGCGGGCTTTTCGATGATGAAGATGCCGTAAGTGGCGCGGAGGTTGGTAAAACGGGTAATGATCCGTCCCTCGCTGTTGGCATGGTTGGAACTGATGGCAATCTCCCGCAGGATACGGTAGCCGACGTCGTTGGCAAAACGGCGAAAATCCATGAGAGTGATCACCCGGATATTGGGGGAGTCGTACCAGGAATAGGGCAACTGTTCGCTTTTAGGCGCAGCCCCTTTAAAGAGCAGCTGCAGACGGATCGAGTAGTGGCTGAAGTTGGGGAAGCTGACAATCACCTTTCGGCCGATACGCGCCAGGGAGTAAAGCAGCCGCGCCGGTTCGAAGACCTGCTGAAGGGTTTGGCTGAGGATGACATAGTCGAAGGTGCGGTCAGGATAGTCGTCGACCTCACAATTGAGATCGCCCTGCAGGACGCTGAGACCACGGGCGATGCAAGTGGCGGCCTTGCCCTTGTCCTGCTCCACTCCGGTGCCGCTTACCTGGCGATGTTCGGCCAGCCAGGCGAGCAGGTCGCCGTTGCCGCAGCCAAGGTCGAGGACGTGGCTGCCCGGCTCGATCATCGAGGCGATCAGGCGCAGGTCAAAACGGATGTTGGCGGAATCAGCTAAGGCCATCGAAGAAGCCTCCCACCAGAGAGCTCAGGCGCCCATCGGCGATGAGAAAGGCGTCGTGGCCGCAATCGGCCTCAATTTCGCAGAAGCTGACGTCCTGGCCGGTGCGCTTAAGTGTACGAACCAGTTCCTTGGCCTGATAGGTTGGGTAGAGCCAGTCAGAGGTGTAGGAGATTACCAGGAATTTGCTCTGCCGGCTGGGGTCGCCCCCGGGGCGCGGCAATTGGGAAAGACGCTCGCCGATGTCGAAGTAGTCGGCGGCCTTGGTAATATAGAGCACCGAGTTGGCATCGAAGCGATTGACGAACTTCTCACCCTGGTGGCGGAGGTAGCTCTCCACCTGAAAGTCACCGTTAAAGCCGAAGGAGAAGGTCTCTTTGTCCTGGAGCTTGCGTCCGAACTTGCGGCGCATCGCCTGATCGGAAAGGTAGGTGACGTGGCCGCCCATC
>CAYSON010000378.1:0-3819 GCA_964432635.1 uncultured Desulfopila sp. | reverse complement strand
ACTGCGGGAAAAGACCAAGGCCGACTTCACCTACTACAAGCCGAGCACCATCACCCGCCGGATAGAGCGCCGCATGTCGGTGAACCAGATCAGTGATTTCGAGGAGTATGTCAAATATCTGCAAAGCTATCCGGGTGAAGTCATGGCTCTTTACCGCGATCTGCTGATTGGGGTCACCAGCTTTTTCCGCGATCCCGAGCCCATGCAGGAGCTGGAGGAAAAATGGCTGCCGGAACTGCTCATGCGGATCAAGAACCGCGAGATCCGCTTCTGGGTGGCCGGTTGTTCGACCGGTGAAGAGGCCTATACCCTTGCCATTCTCGTAAAAGAAGTGATGGAAAAAGCCGGTATCAGCCGTGATGTGAAGATATTTGCCACCGATATCGATAAAGATGCGGTCATAACCGCCAGTACCGGCATCTATCCGGAAAGTATCGCCGGGGATCTGCCGCCAAAGATCATGGCCAAATATTTCTACCATAAGGAAGAGAAACTACAGATCGCCAGACACCTGCGTGAGATGGTGGTCTTTGCTCAGCACAACCTCGTCAAGGACCCGCCCTTTACCAACATTGATTTAATAACCTGCCGCAACCTGCTCATTTATCTGCAGCCGATTCTCCAGCAGAAAGTCTTTGAAATGTTTAATTTTTCACTCAATTCCGAGGGCTTGCTCTTTCTTGGCAGCAGTGAAACCATTGGTGAGATGGGCGATTGCTTCGAAATCCTGCACCAGAAACACAAGATCTACAGTTCTAAAGGCAAAGTCCAACCGCTCAACCGCGAGGTGCACGCCAGAAGCCGTGAGGACAGGAGCTACCCGAGCCAACCCTTCACTGTTAGCAACCGCGACCGCCGTCAGACCGATCATGACGGCAGCAGACTCATCAAGCAATACCTGCAGGTGGCCACTGAACAGTATCTGCCGCTTTCAGTGATCGTCAATGACCGGCTGGCGATTGTCCATATCTTCGGCAATACTGAAGGATATTTCAAAATTCCCTCCGGCCCGATGGAATATGACATAACCAAGATGGCAGCCGGGGAAATGGCTATACCGCTGGCGACCGGCATTCAGAAGGTGTTTCGCAGCGGTGAGGCCATTACCTATACCAACATTCGCCTGCAGCAGCGCGATGAGAGCCGGACAATTCGTCTGCGCATCGTCCCCCTGCCTGCCGCCAAGGGCTGCGAACCGCTGGTGACGGTGTTCTTCGAAGAAATAAGCAAAAGACCGATATCTGAACAGGATACCGTCGCAACGTTTAATGTCGGCGAGGAAGCACAGCAGCGCATCAATGATCTTGAGCAGGAGCTGCAGTTTGCCAGGGAAAACCTCCAGGCCACCATCGAAGAGCTGGAGACATCGAATGAAGAACTGCAGGCCACCAACGAAGAACTGCTCGCCAGTAATGAAGAATTGCAAAGCACCAACGAGGAGCTGCAATCGACTAACGAGGAATTGTATACGGTCAATGCCGAACACCAGAACAAGATTATTGAGTTGACCGAACTCAACAACGACGTCGACAACCTGCTCACCAGTTCCCGCATCGGCACCCTGCTCCTCGACGAAGACCTGGAGATACGCAAGTTTTCCCCTGAGATCGGCAATATCTTTCATATCCTGGAAAAGGATATCGGCCGTCCTGTCACCCACCTCAACCACAACCTGCAAAATGTCAATCCGATCGAGATGATCCGGACCGTCCAGAAAAGTAACAGGCTGATCGAGAAAGAGGTCCGGGCGGAAGATGGTCGCTGGTACCTGGCCCGCATTCTGCCCTACGCCATCGGCCCCAAAGCCTATTCGGGGGTAGTGCTGACCTTTGTTGACATCAGTGACACCATTACCGCCCGCGACAACCTTGCCAGCAGTCGGCAAACAACACTGGATATCAGTCAGTTTATGCCGGCCGGGCTGTTTGTTTATAGAGAGAACAGCGAAGGTCAACTGGTTCTTGACAGCTGTAATCCTGAAGCTGAGCGGATGACGGGAATTTCCATGGCACAATGTGGAGGAAAGCGCTTTGAAGATATCTGGCCGCGGGCCGACAAGCTCTTGGGAAAATTTGCCGGTGTCATGAAAACCGGCCAAACCTGTTATCTGGAAGATCTCTCCTATAAAGACGATCGTATTGAAGGGGCCTATCGTATTCACGCCTTTCGCTTGCCGGACAGGCGGTTGGCGGTGAGTTTTGAGGACATCACCGAACGAAAAATCATCCGCCGGGAACTTGAAGAGAGTGAGAGTAAATACCGGACACTCTTTGAATCCATGGCCCAGGGCGTAGTCTTTCAGGACCGGGATGGGCGGATAATCTCCGCCAACCCCGCGGCGGAAAGGATTCTCGGGTTGACCTTTGACCAGATGCGCGGGACCACCTCGCTTGATCCCCTCTGGCGAACAATCCGCGAAGATGGTTCCGCTCTTTCCGGTGAAGAACATCCGGCAATGGTTGCCCTGCGGACGGGGCTGCCGGTCTATGGTTTTGTCATGGGGGTTTACAGCCCGGCTTTCTTGGGCAACCGCTGGATTCTCGTTAATGCCAGCCCACAGTTTCACCAAGATGAAAAGCAGCCATACCAGGTGTATGCCACCTTTGAAGACATCACCGAACGCTATAACCTGTACAGCAGCGTAGAAAAAAATCCTGAACAATGAACTTACGGTAGAATACTTTCGAAGAGGAATAGTCATGACCGATACACCTTCAAAACAAACGGAAACGCTGCGAGAAAAGGCTGAGGCTCTGTTGCCGGTTACCCCGGCTGCAACCGGAGCACTTTCAGCGGAGGCCGGCAAGCAACTCCTCCATGAGCTGCAGGTGCACCAGATTGAACTGGAACTGCAGAACGAAGAGCTGCGCAAATCTCAAACCGCCCTGGAAGAGAGTCGTAGCCGCTATATGCACCTGTATCACCATGCCCCTGTGGGATATGTCGTGTTGAATCGTGCCGGCATCATTGTTCAGGATAATGCAACTTTTGCCGGAATGGTCGGTCATGACTACCGACAGCTGCAGGGCAAACCGTTTGCCGACTTTCTTGTGCCCGAGGATCAACCAATCTTCCGGGCCCGCCTCAAGGCCTTTTTTAAACATCCCGACGACAAACATATTGAAGTGCGCTTAGCCACTACCGGGAAAACCAGCCTGAGTGTCAACCTGGCTGCTGCCGAACAACACCATAGTCTTCAACCACAGCAACCTCAGGATAACGAACTCCTGGTGACCGTCACTGATATATCAGCCCGAGTCAAAGCCGAGGAGGCGCTCGAGAGATCGCACAAATTCGTCCTTGATATCATTGACTCTTTGTCGGCACATATCTGTGTACTTGACGACAATGGCGAAATCATTGCCGTCAATAAGGCTTGGCGGAGATTTTCAACGGCCAATCCACCAATTGCAAATAACGTCGAAGAGGGCACAAACTACCTGGCCGTCTGTGACAATGTAAAAGGCGAGGACGCCAATTTTGCCGCTACCTTTGCCGCAGGCATTCGTGCCGTCCTGCAGGGACAGTCGGAGATGTTCAGCCTCGAATATCCTTGTCATTCGGAGGACGAACAGCGCTGGTTCATGGGCAGGGTGACACGGTTGTCCGAAGATGTCCATGGTCATGCCGTCGTCGCCCATGAAAATATCAGCGAACAAAAGTTGCTGGAAAAAGATCAGCTGCGCCTGCAGACACAGATCAACCAACTGGAAAAAGCCGAGAGCCTGGGGCGTATAGCCGGGGCAATAGCCCACAATTTTAATAACACGCTGGCGGCGGTGCTCGGCAACCTGGAGCTGGCTCTTGAGGATATTTCCG
>CAYSON010000377.1:0-3832 GCA_964432635.1 uncultured Desulfopila sp. | reverse complement strand
GGCGCCGGATCCGCTTCGCTTGACGTCAACTACAAACTCCTCGACGAACGCAGCGCCCTGCTGACCGAGTGGCGCGATGGCGTCGGCTCCAGCAAAGGCCACACCTACTGTGCGCAAACCCTCAATCGCCGGGCCTTGGCCAAGGTCTCACCTTTGCTCGGTAGATAATTTTCGCTATCGGCGCGGATAAAAGCCGGCGCCCCCGACTTCTCCATGGCTTTCGTTTTGCCAAGACCACGCGCACCCCATTTCCTCTACACTTTGGCCGCCGATGTCCATCGACCTGTTCTTCCTCTCCGTCACCTGGCTGGGATCCTTATATGTACTGAGCCCGGCGGCGGTTCTACTCTGGCTGGTGTCGCGGCAGATGAACTTTCCCGGAGGACACCTGCCACTGCTCGGCTTGGTTGCTACCGCCATCACCGTCCACCTGCTCAAATTGCTGGTTCGCCGCGCCCGCCCGGAATCCCTTGAGCTGCTCGTGCCTATGCCCGGTGACTGGTCCTTTCCCAGCGCCCACTCCGCCCAGGCCGCCGCATTTTTTCTGGCCATGGCGTTTATCGCCGCCCGTACCCTGTCGCCGCCGTCGGCGATGCTCTGTGCCTGCGGTTGCCTGGCCATAACCCTGGCAGTCGGTTGTTCTCGGGTCTACCTGAGGGTGCACTACCCCAGTGATGTCCTCGCCGGTTTTCTTCTGGCGGTGATCCTGGTCACCGGGCTTCACTTGCTCTTTCTCCCACCGCGCGGGCCTACCGGCTGAGCCATACCCCTCCACAACCAAAGAAAGAGGCGACCATGTACAATAAATTTCTGGGAATCGGCGAAAAGGGCTATCATCCGCTGCGCAAGGTCAAGGTTTGCCTGTCCGGGCTGCGCTTTGCCATCCGCTACGATTTCAGTGTCGCGTACAAGATGTACATCTCGGTGCTCATCCTCGCCCTCTCCTTCGTGCTGCGACCCTGGGTGGATTCACTGCTCATCGTCGCCGCCACCTGCCTGGTGCTCATCGCCGAGCTGTTCAACAGCGCCATCGAGGCCCTGTGCGACTTCATCGAAACCAACGAAAATCATAAGATCAAGGTGATCAAGGATATTTCCGCCGCAGCCGCCGGCCTTTCCATCCTCTTCTGGACGCTTGTCATGATCTCCGAGGCCCTGCAGTTATGGCGGGCCTTTCATCCCCAGTAAAGCGCCACTACGACTATCTCCAGGAGGCCGACGTGACAGCCACCGCCATCCTCATTGTAGACGATGAAAAGGGTGTTACCGAGATTCTCTGCACCCGCCTGACCCGGCGCGGCTATGCCGTTACCACTGCCGGCGACGGTGACCAGGCTTTACACTCTCTCCGTGATAACGAAGAGATTGCCGTTGTCGTGCTTGATCTGGCCATGCCGGGCATGGACGGTTTGACAACCTTGGCCGCCATCAAGACCCTGCGCCCCCTGGTGGAAGTGATCATCCTCACCGGCCGTGGCTCGGTGGCGGCGGCAGTGGATGCGGTCAAGAAAGGTGCCTTCAACTACCTGCAAAAGCCCTGTGATGTCGACGACCTCGCCGTGATCATCGCTGATGCTCGGCAACATCGCGATAAACGACAAAAAAAGCTATTGGAGGTGCGCATGGATCCCTATCTCAGCGGGGAAAAGCGCCAGGAGATGATCGCCGCCATCCTCAGGGAATAGCGGCGATTTTATACCACAAGGGCATAAGTTTCGTTCGAGCAGGCAAGCTGCTCAACTCAGCTTTATGGAAACGGCTCCTCCGGCGGGGTCAACCACCGGAGAGGGCCGGAAAAATATCGATATGATCGCCGTCAGCGATCATCGTGTCAGCACCAATTACCCGGCCACCACGCACGGCAATATACCCGCCGGGGCGGTAACCGCTCTTGGCGGCGCTTTGCTCCACAACGTCACAGAGCGGCAAGGGAGTCGGCAGGTTTATGCTCACCCTGCCGACCTCGGTGAGTTTGAAGGTCAGGGTTACCACATCCGGGCCTGGGCGGTCTCCTCGTCGGTGATGTCCATTTTCTCCCCGGTCTCCGGCTGCGCCTCATCATAGAAGGTCTCGGCGAAGCGGTAGTCCTTGGCGGTAATGCCGGCATCGAGGTTGAACTGGTGCTCGATGCGCAGGGTCTCCTTGACAAAATCGTCGAATTCAACCGGGCTTATGTCGACATCATAGTAGGATTTGATCAGTTTGAGCAGCGGTCCCATGTCGTGGCGCACCGCATAGCGCACGAAGTTGCACATGCCCATGGCATCCATGCGCGAACCGATCACCTGGAATTTCTTGGACAAACCAACCTTGCCCTCCTTGGTCAGGGGATCGGCCTCGTCACGCAGGGTGAAACCGAAAGTGTGGTCGGCGCCCATCGGCGAGCTCAGATAGGTCATGGCCATGCCCTTGGTGCCGCGTGGCTCATAGGCGGGAATGGCCTGGCCGAGAACGTGTGGAGCGTGGCGCACCCCGAGGACCTTGGCGGCAAGCTTGCATCCGGATCCGAGGATGCGGCCGAGCGGGGTGAGATCGCGAATCTCCTGCATCAGGGCGATGGCCGCCTGATCGTCGCCGAACGCGGCCATCCCGGCCTCCATGGCCACGGCAATGGCGGCGCCACAATCAAGGGTGTCGACCCCCGCGTCGTTAGCGATGCGGTTCATGGTGGCGATGGTGTCGAGACTGGTCAGGCAGAGATTCGAACCCATCAGGGCCATGGTTTCATACTCAATCGGCGAGCAGAGCAGCTTGCCGTCGGCGTCGGGGTAGACGTTCGAGCACTGGATGGCACAGGGCAGCATGCAGGCGTGCTGGGTCTTACCCTCCCCGCCACGCCTCTTGATGGTGTCGTACATGGTCTGGGCGTTGATTTTTTCCGCCCCGTCCAAGACTCCGTGACGGAAATTTTTGGTCGGCAGCACCTTGAGCGACTGACAGATGTCGACCATGGCAGCGGTACCGTATTTGGTGAACAGTGCAGAGACCGGATTGTCGCGGAGCAGCTTGACCACGTGCTTGCTCTCTTCCCGGTACTCCGCCTCCTTGACATATTGCGGTTTGTGCGGCCCGTCGGCGAGAACCACCAAGGCCGCCACCTTCTTGGAGGCCATCACCGCCCCCAGGCCGCCACGGCCGGCATAGCGGGAACAGACGCCATGCGGATCGGAACAGGCAATGCCGCTGGCTGAAAGCAGTTTTTCCGCCGCCGGACCGATGGTGATGCACCCGGCATCTTTGCCATAGCGGGCGGAGAGCAGATCGGAGCGTTCGTAAACGCCTTTGCCGACAAGAAAGGCGCCATCCTCGATATTCACCCCGTTTTTGCCGATGACCACCACGCGCCACGGGGCGTCGCCACTCGGAGCATCCTCCAGGGCGATGCAGCGCAGACCTTGCTCGGCCATGCGGGTGCCGACGATACCGCCGGCATTGCTCTCCTTGATCCCACCGGTGAGCGGGCTCTTGGAGCCGATGGAGAGACGATTGGCGCTCGAGGTGACCGTACCGGCCAAGGCTCCGGTGCAGAAGAAGAGTTTGTTCTTTCGCCCCAGGGGATCACAATCGGCTACGACCTCGCGGCTCACCAAACGGGAGGAAAGGGTACGACCACCGAGGAGAAACTCCTTGCCGACATGTTGTTCGAGGGTACTGATGCCAGTGGCGGCATTGATGCGTAAAAGGGTGAACATGGGGAATCTCCTTAGGGGTGAAGTCTCATCGGCTTCCTCTCCAATCCACGAAGAGAGAGAAACTGCGGCAGCCTCGGAGACAAATTGGCATGCAATAATTGTATACAATGAATGAATACTGAAATTGTACGGCAAAGACA
>CAYSON010000376.1:0-3834 GCA_964432635.1 uncultured Desulfopila sp. | reverse complement strand
GCGATCTCGGCGGTTACCTTATGGCCGGGCAGCTGCCCACCCTCCCCCGGCTTAGCACCCTGGGCCATCTTGATCTGCAGCACCTCGGCGTTGATCAGATAGTGGGGGGTGACGCCGAAGCGGCCCGAGGCCACCTGTTTGATCCTGCTGACTCGCTCGGTACCAAAGCGCCGTGGATCCTCGCCGCCCTCGCCGGAGTTGGAGTAGCCGCCAAGACGGTTCATGGCCGTGGCCAGGGCCTCGTGGGCCTCGCGACCCAGGGCGCCGATGGACATCGCCGCCGAATCAAAGCGCGGGTAGAAGGTCTCCTCCGACTCAACTTCAGCAAGAGGGATGGGAGCGCCGGTCTTCAGCCGCAGCAGATCGCGCAGATAGGCGGGTGGGCGGTCTTCAACCTGCCGCGAATAGTCCAGCCACTCTTTGAAATCGCTGCTTCGCACCGCCTTTTGCAGGGCCTGCACCACCCCGGGGTTGTAAGCATGGAACTCGCCGCCATGAATATACTTAAACAGGCCGCCGCGGGAGAGCGGCAGGTGCGGCCGCCGCCATGCCAGGTGGGCCAGCTGTTCCTGATCGCGCTTGAAATCGGCAAAACCGGCGCCCTCGATGCGGCTGGCGATGCCGGGAAAGCACAGCTCGCAGATCTCGCTGGCGAGCCCCACTGCCTCAAAGAGCTGGGCGGCGCGGTAGGAGGCGACGGTGGCGATGCCCATCTTGGAGAGGATTTTCAGCAACCCCTTCTCGATGCCCTTGCGGTAGTTGATCATCGCCTGGCGCAGAGTGACCCCGACCACCCCCTCCTCGACCATCCGCGCCAGGGCCTCGTAGACCAGGTAGGGGTAGACGGCGGTGGCGCCGACGCCGAGCAGCACCGCGAAGTGGTGGGGGTCGCGGACCGAGGCGGTTTCCACCAGAATATTGGCGTCGCAGCGCAGGTGGTTGTCGACGAGGATCTTCTGCACCGCCCCCACTGCCATGGCCATGGGTATGGGCAATGTCGCGGAGCTGATGCGACGGTCGGAGAGAATGAGCAGCACCGCCCCGTCCCGCGCCTTTGCCAGGGCCCGCTCGGCCACCCGGCGCACCGCCTCCTCAAGAGACTGCTCGCAGGGGTAATTACAGTCGATGACCACATGGCGGTAATGGTCAGGCTCCAGGGTCTTGAGTTGGGCGAGGTCGCTATAGACCAGCACCGGCGACTGGAACATGACGCGGTGGGCGTGGCCCTCGGCCTCGTCGAAGACGTTCTGCTCGCGGCCGATGCAGGTGGCCAGCGACATGACATGGCGCTCGCGCAGTGGGTCGATGGGCGGGTTGGTGACCTGGGCGAACATCTGGCGGAAGTAGTCGTAGAGGCTGCGCACCCCGGTGGAGAGCACCGCCATCGGGGTGTCATCGCCCATCGAGCCCACCGGCTCCTGGCCGGTCTCACCGAGTACTGCCACCATTTGCTCGAGTTCCTCGTTGCTCCAGCCAAAGAGCTTCTCGTAGCAAAGGCGGGTGTCGTCGTCGAGGTCACGGGCGCCGCAGGAAAGCTCAACATCGTCGTCAAAGGAGCGCAGCTTGCGGCAGCACTTGTCCATCCACTTGCGGTAAGGGTGACGGCCTTTGAGCTCGCGATCGATATCCCAGGAACTCCAGCGTCGCCCGCTGAGGGTGTCAATCACCAACAGCTCGCCGGGGCCGACCCGCCCCTTCTCCACCACCTCGTCGGGCTGGTAGTCCCAGATGCCGACCTCGGAGGCGAGGGTGATGAGATTGTCTTTGGTGACCACATAGCGTGCCGGCCTAAGGCCGTTGCGATCAAGGCCGCAGGCGGCGAAACGCCCGTCGCTCATGACGATACCGGCCGGGCCATCCCAGGGCTCCATGTGCATGGAGTTGAAATCGTAGAAGGCGCGCAGGTCGTCATCCATGCTCGGGTGGTTCTGCCAGGCCGGCGGCACCAGGAGGCGAAAGGCGCGAAAGAGGTCCATGCCCCCGGCGAGAAAGAGCTCAAGCATGTTGTCGAGCGAGGCCGAATCGGAACCGGTCTCGCTGACAAAGGGCGCCGCCTCGGCCATGTCCGGCAACAGCGGCGAGCGCAGCTTGTAGGACCGGGCCCTGGACCAGCGGCGATTACCGGTGATCGAGTTGATCTCGCCGTTATGGGCGAGATAGCGAAAAGGATGGGCGAGCGGCCACCTGGGCAGGGTGTTGGTGGAAAAGCGCTGGTGAAAGAGGCAGATCGCCGATTGCAGGCGGTAGTCGGCAAGGTCGGGATAAAACAGGGGCAGGTCCACCGGCCGGCACAACCCCTTATAGACAATGACCAGATTGGAGAGACTGGCGATATAGAAGTCGGGGTCACCCTCGACGCGCTTCTCCACCCGCCGCTTGACCATATAGAGGCGACGCTCAAGCTCCTTGGCACCCCAACCGAAGGGGGCGTTGAAGAGCACCTGGGCGATGCTCGGCATGGTGGCGCGGGCAAAGGCACCAAGCACCTCGGGATTGACCGGCACCATTCGCCAACCAACGAGCGACAGGGTCTCCCGCGCCAACTCCTCCTCGATGACCTGGCGTGCGGAAGCCTCCTTGCCCTGATCGGGGCTGAAAAAGACCATGCCGACACCGTAACGGCCGCCGAGGCTCCAGCCCTCTTCCCCGGCGATGGACTGAAAAAAGCCATCCGGCTTTTGCAACAGCAGGCCGCAGCCGTCGCCGCTGCGGCCATCGGCGGCAATACCGCCGCGGTGGGCCATGCGTGCCAAGGAGGAGATGGCGGTGCGCACCAGCTTGTGGCTGGCCTCCCCGTGGAGGTGGGCCATCAGGCCAAAACCACAGTTATCCTTGACCATCTGCGGGTTATAGAGACTCATTTGGTCCTCTCTGGGAATGAAAAGGAGACATTCATCAATCATTATCAATAACCACAAGATCACCCGATGCTGCAAGATGATTATCCTTGGCCCCTTAAAACCAATGCGGGGACAGTTTAGACAATACAGGGACAGTTTACATATTGACAAAACTTGCCCTCTTCTTTATTGTCACCTCCATGGCACGCATCGCACGCATCATCGTCCCCGACATTCCCCACCACATCACCCAGCGCGGTAATCGCCGTCAGCAGACCTTTTTCGGCGACGATGACTACCGGGAATATATCACCCTGATGGCGCAGTGGTGCAGCAAATACCAGGTTAAAATCTGGGCCTGGTGCCTGATGCCCAATCACGTCCACCTTATCGCCGTTCCCAAAAGCGAGGAGGGGCTGGCGAGGGCCATCGGCGAGGCGCACCGCCGCTATACGCGGATGGTCAATGGAAGAGAAGGCTGGAAGGGTCATCTCTGGCAGGAGCGCTTCGCCTCCTATCCCATGGACGAGAAACATCTTTTGGCTGCCGCCCGCTATATTGAAATGAATCCAGTGGCAGCGGGGCTGGTCGAGAGTCCCGGCGATTACCCCTGGAGCAGCGCCCGCGCCCATCTCACCAGCGAGACGGATGGTCTGACAGCGATCAAGCCCTTGCTGGGTCGCGTCCCCGAATGGAGTGAATTCCTCACCCTCTCCGAGGAAGAGGAACTCGTCATCCTCAAAAAACACGAAAAAACCGGTCGCCCCTTGGGCAAAGACACCTTTATTGCCACCCTCGAAAAACGTCTGCAGCGGGTCCTGCAACCACAGAAGCGCGGGCCAAAGCCGAAAACAACTATAGAATAAACTGTCCCCTTTTTAGACAATTTGTGGGGACAGTTTATTCATTATCGCAAATAATTCAGGTCAGCTAAGCGTGCGATTTGCCCCTGTCTTCAAATAAACCGTTTCATCAACTCGTCGATGGCCTGATC
>CAYSON010000375.1:0-3853 GCA_964432635.1 uncultured Desulfopila sp. | reverse complement strand
AAAGCTTTGTCCCCAGGCAATTTTCACACCGCCCCGCATGGATCGCTATGTAGAAATTTCCTCGTCCATTATGGAGATGTTTCGACGCTACACCCCTCTGGTGGAACCGCTTTCCCTCGATGAGGCCTTTCTCGACGTCAGCGATCTCGGAACCATCTATCCCTCAGCCACCCAGCTGGCCGCCAAGATCTGCCAGGAGATCTATGAGACCCTGCAGCTCACCGCCTCTGCCGGGGTGTCCTTTAATAAATTTCTGGCCAAAGTTGCCTCGGCTTTTCACAAGCCGCGTGGGCTCACCACGGTGACTCCGGCTGAAGCACAGAGATTTATCGATGCCCTGCCCATCCGCAAGTTTTTCGGTGTGGGTGAAGTAACCGAAAAGAAAATGCTGCGACTCGGCATCACCAACGGGGCCCAACTGCGTCGCTGGAAAGAGGAGGATCTTATCCTCCATTTCGGCAAGATCGGCTCCTTCCTCCATGACATCGCACGCGGGATCGATGATCGCCCGGTGGAACCGCAACGCTTGCGCAAATCCATCGGCAGTGAGACCACACTCTCCCGGGACACCCTGGACATCATGGAAATCAATGAGATCCTCTCCTCCCTCGCCCAGGATGTCGAAGACACTCTGCGCCGCAAGGGAAACGTTGGACACACCTTGACCCTCAAGGTCCGCTATGACGATTTCGTCACCATCACTCGCTCTGTCACCACTCGACATGCTCTAGGAACAACCGCCGAGATACTGTCTACGCTGCCTCAATTGCTTGCCGCCACTGCCATTGGCGTCAGGAAAGTGCGTTTGTTGGGATTGTCGTTGGCCAGATTGTGCGAGGGATCGAGCAGACCCCGCCAGCTAAAATTGCCCTTTATGGAAGAGATCTGATTCTTGTGGATGGCAGTGACCAGCGTTATGATTATCATAGACACCACTGATATAGAACACCGACGAGACCGTTGTCTGATCCATCGCTAACGTGGCCACTTTCTTACCCTTTGGCTCTTGCAGATTTTCAATACATTGAGAGTGAACCCTTCCCATGAAAGACCTGGTAATTGCGATTTTTAACATCTTCAAAGCGGTTGGTAAGATCTTTACCCTGGCCAGGAATCTCTTGTTCAACCTGGTGTTTCTTGCCCTGGTCGTCTTCTTTGTCGTCAGCCTGCTACCGCAACGTAACCTGCATCTGCCGACTCGAGCCATTCTCAGCCTTGATCTAACCGGTGATATCGTCGAGGAACAGCGAACCATCAACGCCGTCGAAAAAATGCTTCAGGACGTCGTTGAGGAAAATCCCACTGCGGGCGAAACGGTCCTCCAGAACACCCTCGACACCATTGACAGCGCTACTGCCGATCCCCGCGTGGTTGCCCTGGTCCTCAACCTCAAGGATCTCGGCAGCGGAGGTCTCGACCAACTGCAGGCCATCGGCAACAGTCTCAATGAGTTTAAAAAATCTGGGAAAACGGTGGTAGCCGCCGGGGACTATTTCACGCAAACCCAATATTATCTAGCCTCTTATGCCGACAAGATCTTGCTCAACCCCCTGGGCGGAGTCGAGTTACATGGATTTGGCGTATATCGCCTCTATTTCCGCGAGGCCATGGAAAAACTGGCAATCAACTACAACATTTTCAAGGTCGGTACCTACAAATCGGCGCTCGAGCCCTTTATCAGGGATGACATGTCGCCGGAAGACCGGCAGCAAAACCAGATATGGCTCTCCTCCCTGTGGCAGGTATACCTTGATGGCATCATCGATCGGCGAAAAGTGAGCAGGGAGGCTTTGCGCGGCTACACCGACCAGATTGATCTCTCTCTGGCAACCACCAAGGGTAACGTGGCCCAATTGGCGCTGCAGACCGGACTGGTCGATCAATTGGCGACACGGGAGGAAATTGCAAGGTATCTGGCCGCAATTGCCAGTGATAAAGATGGCGATCCGGCGATAATTTCTTCACTTGACTACGCCGACTCGGTGATCCCCTCCTACGATAAGATTAACTGGCAGGGAGATAAGGTGGGACTGATCATAGCCGAAGGCAATATCCTGCCGGGCCAACAGCCCCCGGGGCTGATCGGTGGTGACTCCCTGGCTGACCTGATCAAAAAAGCTCGCGACGATAAGCAGGTCAAAGCCTTGGTGCTGCGTATCAATTCCGGGGGGGGGTCGGCTTTTGCCTCGGAGATTATTCGTCAGGAGTTGCTGCTCTTGCAGAAAAAAGGCAAACCGGTGGTGGTATCGATGGGCACGGTGGCTGCCTCGGGCGGGTACTGGATTGCCGCTGACGCCGACGAGATTTGGGCCTCGGAAGCGACAATCACTGGTTCGATCGGCATTTTCGGCGCCATCCCCACCTTCGAAAAAACTCTTGCTTCGTTTGGTGTCCGCAGCGACGGAACCGGCACAACGCCCCTGGCTGCCGGTCTCGACCTTACTCAACCCCTGCCCGATCCACTGAAAAAGGCCATACAGCAGGCGGTGAGCCACAACTATGACCGCTTTCTCGACATTGTCGCCGCTGGTCGTGAGTTGGAGAAATTGCGTGTTGGCGAACTCGCCGAAGGACGAGTCTATAGTGGCAGGAAGGCAGTGGAACTGGGATTGGTCGATAAGATCGGTACCCTTGAGGCGGCCATCGAGGCGGCCGCTGCTCTTGCCGGAACCAGCGATTATATCACCGAGTATATTCAGCCGGTAGTCAGCTTCAAAGAGCATCTCCTGCACATGCTGTCGAGTGTCATCCCGGCCATGGGATCGGCCTCAAGCAAGGATCGCTGGTCAATGCTTGCCAAAGCGGCCAACTATCTCAACACCCGCTTGAACGAACTGAACTTTCTCGTCGACCCTCGCGGCGTCTATGCACATTGCCTGATCAAGCCAGTGCTGTGAGCACGCAAGCCGCTGAGCAGGCTTAAAGCAATGGGGCAGACAGGCCTCAGTCAAGAAAAGCGAACGAATCCTCGTAATCGAATTCAGGAATCTTATTCATGGTGAATTCCACCCATTCCCACGGCGCATCAATGATCTTGAAGCCGATATCAATACGGCTCTTCATTGCTGCGCTGCGCTGCCAACAGGGTTTGGCCAAGACAAGATAGTGTTTGCCTCCTCCGGAGAGAATGGCGGTATAGGTATGTCGTTCGGCGGAGAAGGAGAGCGGCAAATCGGCTATCTTGAAACCACCGACGGAAATATCGCTGACATAGCCACTATAGATGCTCTTGCCGTCGGCGACATCGCCGACAAATCCGGCCATGCCCGCCCTACGGTATTTTCGTTTGACGCGACCGATGTCCAATGACGGGGTTGGTTGCAGCTGATTGTTCATGGCATTCCTCCTCGCAAAGCTAGCAGTCTTCGGGTTGCTTGCAAATTATAGCATTTTGTCGAAAATACTCCATCGCAAAAGCATCTCCCCGCCAAGAAAATGCGGAGACAGCAGCACTCAACCCCTCTTGTTTTCAGCTCCTCAAGGCAGAGGAACGGCCTTACCCACTGCCGCCCGCCGGTTATCGAGATAGCGAGTGGCGAGACGCTCTATCTCTTCTTTGGTTATGGCGGAAAAATCGGCGACAATGGTTGCCGGCCACTCCAATTGTTGGGGATGTCGACTGGAGAGGGTCAACACCGAGGATAGCCAGTAGCCGTTACTGCGAATGGTGTCGTTGATCGATGTCAGTGTCGGTTGTTTGCCTCGCTGCAACTCTTCCGGGGTGATACCCTTGTCTCGCATCTCCGCGGCGATCTTCGTTATGCGGTCAAGAATGCGCCCTTCATCCCCGGGCTTGACCACTACTTGAGCCAACAGGTATCCATATCCCGGATAAACTCGACTGTTGTAGCTG
>CAYSON010000374.1:0-3856 GCA_964432635.1 uncultured Desulfopila sp. | reverse complement strand
AGCTTCTCCAATTGTGACTTCCAGCGTAGCAGGTTCACTCCGATCTTGCAAGATTCGGCCTGGCAAGCCTCGACCTGTGAACTTACCTCAAAGTTAAGGTGTTTCCTGATCACATAGGGGAGGACGCCCAAGCGTTCACAGGCACTTGACCCGCCACTGGCGGTAACAGTAAGTGTAGCTGGGGCAGGAAGAGTCGTCAGATAGGGCGGATCGGCCGGTCGCCGTTGGCGAAAATTGCAGTCAGCATTATCTCGATTACTCCTTTTTCTCGCGAAGATAGCCAACGAGAAAGGCATCCATAATCAGGTGCACGATATGGTGGATGACGCAGACCACCAAGGCAATGGCGTACTCAGGGAAAAGCGAGAGCTGCAAAACCACTGATAAGGCAAGAGTTTTTTGGCCGCCCATGAAGATGACGCTTTCCCTTCGGCCCTTATTCATGCCGGCCATGCGTGTGGCAAGCAAGGCGGTCCCTACAAGAACAAGGTGAAAGAAAAACACCGTAACGATGACGGTGCCGAGGGTGTCAGACTCGGCAATGATAACTGCCCGGCCGGAGCACATTGCCATCCAGACGACAATCAGGATGGCTATCTGGTTTATGGTTCCCGTATAGGGCAAGAGAAAGCGGCAGAGCCAATTGAAGCGATTGCGGAGGGCGATTCCGCAAAGGAGCGGGAGAAGGACAAAGCCGGCGATTTTCAACATGACCGCCAGCTGGTCAAAGGCAACGACGCGGATATCATCCCGGGCGCCTGCTAGGAGGTCGAGGCTTACCGGTATTGTCACCACCGCCAATGCGTTGGCGATAATGGTGATCAGCAGGGCATGGGCCATGTTGCCTCCGGCGGCGCCGGTCATCACCACACCGCTGGAGAGCGTTGAAGGCATGACCGCCACCAGGTACAGGCCGAGGACGATTCCCGTTGCCAGGGGAAGCAGGGCAAAGGCCATGGCCAGGACCGGGGCGATGCCGAAAATCAATACCAGGGCGAGGATAGTGCCGGGATAATCGGTAATCCCTTTCCGGACTTGTCCTGCGTCGAGGGCGATACCTGAGAGGAAAAAAATCAGGACGATGGTGGCGTCCGCCCCCTTGTGTGCCCCCAGCCAGATCCCCGGGGCAACGGACAGGCCGCTACTGTCGGTTACGGTCAATAAAGCGACACCGGCAAGACCCAGAAGAAACCAATACTTAATCGCAAAATCAATCATATCCTGTAGCTGCAAATCGTTAATGGGACCAGTTGCCTGGCCTCTGCAGGTTTGGCTCCAACCATTCTGCAAAGTATTGCAGCGACTATAATGGGCGTCTGACGGACATTCAAGAAGAAGCCTTTCCGCAAGCATTTAAAAGGTGCCTGCTGGTTGGCTAACGATAAGGAAAGAATAGCGTTTCCCATCAACAAAAATCTCCTCATATTCAATCCACCCATCATCTGGGCTCAATAACTTTCTCAATCGATTGCGGAAACGGAGGTGTGCTTTCCCGTTTCCTTTTGAGTCGGACCGGGCAACCATTATCTCAGGGTGGTGCAGGATCATTTTCGGCATCGAACTTGGGGTTTCTTTCGCCGCAGTAGCCTACATAGCGGAGAGAGGCAGTGTTCAGCAATAGGGTGCTGGGGTTTGATAAGAAAACACATATCGGCTATAGTGCTTTTCGTTTCGTATACGTAGGATATAAGCTGCAAAGAGCACGGTTTTAAGAAAGAACATCATTGTGATCGGTATCCCCTTGTATATATTCCTCAATCTCGTCGTCATCGACGCTGTCAACAACCAAAAATATGAAAAGGGCTTTTTCCCGTTGTTGAAAAAATCCGGCGGCGAGTTTGGCACCTACGAAGATCCGCCGCTGCATCTTGAAGAAATCTTCTTGCGCCCCGGCCGCATGATACCCTTTGGTTTTTCCTCCGAGCAGGCGGGCAGAAATTGGTATGCCAATGTCGATTGTCAGGCTTTGTCGGAATTTCGGCGAGCAGGAACGCCGATGGAATTTCTCGCCATGATGCATGGCTTGCCTCCCAGGAAATAACATGCCTTTAGCAGACACTCCCCCAAACAGTTGCGATGATGTTGTTTCCGAGGCAAAGAAGGATAACTTTCTGCTCCTGGAAAAGGATGTGGTCACGACTGTCCCTTTGCGCATTGAAGACTGGCTGACGGTCATCGTCATGGCTCTTCTGGCATGCATCACCTTCACTAATGTACTGATTCGCTACTTCACCAGCAGTTCCTTTGCCTGGACGGAGGAGATTTCCATCTTTCTCATGATTGTCCTCGCCCTGGTTGCCGGTTCCGCCGCCATTGCCCGTAATGTCCATATCCGCATCGAATACTTCGCCGAGAAAGGGACTTCGCGGCGGCGACGTTTTCTTGCGCGCTTTGGAGCAATACTTGTTTTTATTCTCTTTGTTCTGTTGGCGGTGCTCAGTGGCCGTATGGTCTGGGACGACTTCCGCTATGGTGAAACCTCGCCGGGGATAGGTGTGCCGCAATGGTGGTATTCGCTGTGGTTGCCGCTGTTGTCGACCGCCATTGCCCTGCGCGCCCTGGGACTCTTTATTCGTAAGGGGCGGAAATGATCGGCACCATCCTCTTTGTTCTCTTTATCGTCCTGATGCTCGCCGGGGTTCCCATCGGTGCGGCAATGGGTATGGCCGCCGCTGTCGCCATTGCCCTGGCCAACCGCGATGCCAAGTGGTTCGGTCTGCTCGCCGTACCGCAAAATTTTTATGCGGGTCTCGGCAAGTATCCGCTCCTTGCCATTCCCATGTTTGTTTTGGTTGGTTCGATCTTTGACCGCTCCGGAGTCGCACAGCGTCTTGTCAATTTTGCTCTTGCCATTGTTGGTCGTGGCTCCGGTATGTTGCCTCTGGTGGCGATTTCTGTCGCCATGTTGCTTGGTGGAATTTCCGGCTCCGGGCCGGCAACAGCCGCCGCAGTCGGCAGTGTCATGATTGCGGCAATGGCAAGAGCCGGATATCCAACGGCTTTTTCGGCAAGTGTTGTCGCCGCCGCTGCTTCGACCGACATTCTCATTCCCCCGTCTATCGCCTTTATCGTCTACTCGGTGCTGGTTCCGGGCGCCTCTGTTCCGGCAATGTTTGCCGCCGGAATTGTACCGGGCATCCTTGTTGGTTTAGCCTTAATGATTCCCGCTGTCTGGTTGGCAAGGAAGCATCGTATGGGGCTTTTGGAGGCTAATTCGGCAAAACCGCCCTTTTGGCGCAGTCTGCGTGAGGCCTCCTGGGGCCTGGTCGCGCCGATACTCATTCTCGGCGGTATGCGAGCCGGCTGGTTTACTCCCACTGAGGCTGCAGTTGTAGCGGTATTTTATGGACTTTTTGTCGGCATGGCGGTGCACCGTACTATCCGTATCCGTGATCTCTTTGAGATTCTTCGCGAGTCGGGTGAGTTGTCGGCTATTATTCTCCTGGTGGTAGCCCTTGCCGGTATTTTCGCCTATTCGCTTTCAACCCTCGGCATTATTGATCCCATTACCACTGCCATTGTCCATTCGGGTCTCGGCGAGCATGGCGTTCTGACCCTCTTGATTCTTCTGCTGATCGTCGTCGGCATGTTTCTCGACGGTATCTCGATATTTCTTATTTTTACTCCACTGCTTCTGCCGATTGCCAAATTCTATAACTGGGATCTGGTGTGGTTTGGCGTATTGCTGACGATCATGGTGGCCATAGGTCAGTTCACCCCGCCGATGGCGGTCAACCTCATGGTTTCCTGTCGTATTGCCCAGTTCAGCATGGAGGAAACCGTACGCTGGGTGCTGTGGTTTTTGGCGGCGGTGAGCTGCGTTTTGCTTCTTGTTATCCTTTTCCCTGGACTGGCA
>CAYSON010000373.1:2743-3865 GCA_964432635.1 uncultured Desulfopila sp. | reverse complement strand
TTGACCAGGCGAAAGCTTTCAGCGCCATATACCCGGAATTTTCCCGCATCGCCACCCTGGCGCAGCACGATCTTTATCATATTTATACCGTTGATCGCCACTCTCTCCAGGCGGTGGCCGAAGTGCAGAAGATGGTCGAGGCCGGGGAGCCTCAACTGAAGTCGGTGAAAAGTCTCAGAGTGCTTTATCTCGCCGCGCTGCTCCACGATATCGGTAAGGGGTCAGGCCGCGACCACTCCCGTCAGGGGGCGGCGCTGGTGGAGATCATCGGCAACCGTTTGCAGCTGTCCGCAAAGGAAGTTGATTCTCTGGCCTTTCTCGTTCGCTATCACCTCTTTATGCCGGAAAGCGCCATGCGCCGTGATCTCAACGATGGCGTGTTCATCCAGCGTTGTGCCGAAACCATCGGCGGCCATGATCGGCTGGCCATGCTTTACCTGCTCTCCTTGGCCGACTCCAAGGCCACCGGGCCATCCGCCTGGAGCGACTGGAAGGGGGCCCTGCTGGAAGAGCTCTATCTCAAGGTCTATCAGCAGCTCGACAATGCGCGCCACGGCGCCATCGATGCCGGGGCCCATGAGGAACAGGGGGTCGAGTGGCTGCGCGAGCAGCTACGCATGCTGCTCAAGGGATCCGCCGATCTTTGTATTGATATCGCCACCTTGACCGCCGATTATATCCTCAGTTTTTCGCCGCAGGTGGTGGCCCATCACGTACTCACCCAGCGCGATCATTATCAGTTGCTGCGTCAGCGTTCTCTGGTGGTGGCCGAGGAGAGTGAAGACCTTTGGCAGCTGCTGATCATGACCGTCGATCGCCCCGGCCTGCTTGCCAAGATTTGCGGTGTTCTTGCTTTGAATAACCTCACCGTGGCGCGGGCGCAGATCTTCACCTGGCCTGATGCCACCGTGGTCGACGTTCTCCATGTTCGTCCCACCGATGAGGTGAGGTTTGCTGAGAAAGATTGGAAGGCGATCAACGATCAACTCGATCTGGCCATCGAGCATCGCATGGGGCTCAGCCATCGCCTCTATCGCAAGATGTCCGGAGGTGCGGCGAGACGGCCGCTGGCGGCGGGTCGGGTGACCGCCAAGGTGGTGATCGACAACGGCAGTTCCGACA
>CAYSON010000373.1:0-2733 GCA_964432635.1 uncultured Desulfopila sp. | reverse complement strand
GGTGATCGAGGTTTTTGCCGCCGACCAGCCGGGTCAGCTCTATTATATAACCCAGGCCATGGCCGATTTCGGGCTCAATATCCACAAGGCCTATATCGCCACCGAGTCGGCGCAGCTCATCGACGTCTTCTACGTCCTCGATTCCCAGGGTGAAAAACTTTTCGACGAAGATTTCCGCAAAGAAGTCACCCAGGGTATTCTCCACTCCCTGTCTCGGGCCGGCAAGTAGTGGCCCAGAGGGGGTGCGGGTAGGGGTTTTTGCGACAAAAATATCACAATCATGTAATGAAAATTCATTTTATTCTTGCAAAAAAGGGTATAAATGGTAAATGTCAAACATCGACAGGTGAAGTCAACAACAGGCGGCGATACGCCGTCATCCCAAGAAAACAAGGAACTTTTTAACTCCATGGAGCGTGCACTATGAGTGGAATCCAGGCCCGTCTCAATGCCATCTCGGCAATCATCAACTACAAGCCGTCCCAGGCCCCGCTCAATTTCAGCGGGACCAAGCCCACCGACATGTATGGCTCCAACGTCTTCAACGACAAGGTCATGAAGGAGCGTTTACCCAAGCATGTCTATAAATCGCTGAAGAGGACCATCGCCTTTGGCGAAAAACTGGACGCCTCGGTGGCCGACGTGACCGCCAACGCCATGAAGGACTGGGCTATCGAAAAAGGCGCCACCCATTTCACCCATGTCTTTTATCCCCTGACCGGTCTGACTGCCGAGAAACACGATTCCTTCCTGGTGCCTGACGGCGAAGGCGGCGCTTTAGCCGAATTTTCCGGAAAGATGCTCATCCAGGGTGAGCCGGACGCCTCCTCCTTCCCCTCCGGCGGCCTGCGTGCCACCTTCGAAGCCCGTGGTTACACGGCCTGGGATGTCACCAGTCCCGCTTATCTGCTCGAGAATCCCAACGGCACTGTGCTGTGCATTCCCACCGCCTTCGTTTCCTGGACCGGCGAGGCTCTCGATAAGAAGACCCCGCTGCTCCGTTCCCTGCAGGCCCTGAACAAGCAGGCCAAGCGGGTCCTCAAGCTCTTTGGCGTCGACACCAAGCTGCCCGTGACTGCCTCGGCCGGCCCGGAGCAGGAATACTTCCTCATCGACCGCATCGCCGGCCGCACCCTCTTTGGCGCGCCCTCGGCCAAGGGTCAGGAGTTTGAGGATCAGTATTTTGGTGTCGTGCCCCGTCGCGTGCTCTCTTTTATGATGGAGGTGGATCGCGAGCTGTTCAAGCTGGGTATCCCGGTGAAAACCCGCCACAACGAGGTGGCTCCCAGTCAGTTCGAGATCGCCCCCATCTATGAGCAGGGCAATCTCGCCGCCGACCACAACCAGCTGGTGATGACCACTCTGCGCAGTGTCGCCAAGCGCTACGGCCTGATGTGCCTGCTGCATGAGAAGCCCTTTGCCGGTATCAATGGCTCCGGTAAGCATCTCAACTACTCCATCGGCAACGCTGAACTGGGCAGTCTTTTCGACCCGGGCGACACCCCCCACGCCAACGCCCAGTTCCTGGTGTTTTGTGCCGCGGCCATCCGTGCCCTTCACAAATATGGGGCGCTGCTGCGCGCCACCGTCGCCTCGGCTTCCAACGATCATCGCCTCGGCGCCAACGAGGCACCGCCGGCAATCATGAGTGCCTATCTCGGCGAGCAGCTAACTGATGTCTTCGAGCAGCTCAAGAAGGGCGAGGCCAAGAGTTCCAAACAGAAAGGCGTCATGAACATCGGCGTCGATACCCTGCCGCCGCTGCCCATGGATCCGGGCGACCGCAACCGCACCAGCCCCTTTGCCTTCACCGGCAATCGCTTCGAGTTCCGTGCCGTCGGTTCCTCGCATTCCATTGCCGGGGCCCAGGTGGCGCTCAACGCCATGATGTCGGAATCCCTCGACTATGTGGCCACCGAGCTGGAGAAGCTGGGCAGGGTCAACAAAACCCAGTTCAACGAGGGCGTGCAGAAGTTGCTGCAGAAGATCATGCAGGAGCACGATGCGATCATCTTCAACGGCGACGGCTATTCCGAAGCCTGGCACAAGGAGGCGGCCAAGCGCGGCCTGCCCAACCTTAAAACCACCCCCGAGGCCCTGCCGGTACTCTCCAGCAAGGAAGTGGTGGAACTCTTCACCACGTACGGGGTGCTCTCCGAGGCAGAACTGAAGAGTCGCCAGGAGATCTATCTTGAGCAGTACGTCAAGGTGGTTACCACCGAGGCCAACCTGATCATCCGGCTAGCCCGCACCGTTATCTTCCCGGCGGCCATGCGCTATCAGGGGCAACTGGCCGAGACCTGCGCCAACCTTAAAGCCATCGGTCACGACTTCAAGATGGTCACCCTCGATGATGTCACCTCCAAGCTACGCGCCATGCAGACCGAGGTCGACAAACTCGAAAAGCTTCTCGCCCACGAGGGCGGCGATACTCTGGCCCACGCCAAGTATATGTGCGCCAAGGTGCTTCCGGCTATGCTGGCGGTACGCGGCTATGCCGATGCCCTGGAAGCGGTGGTCGCCGATGACCTCTGGCCTCTGCCCTCCTACCAGGAGATGCTGTTTATCCGTTAAGTAAATAAGAGAAAACGGACAGTACCGTGAAGGCCGCCTCCGTGCCGGGGGCGGCCTTCTTTTTTTGCCAAGAAGAAAACCTTGCAAGACGGCAGGGAAAAGGATAGGAGTAACACTTGACAAGCTTCATCGGCCACGGGCTGGCGCCGATTCTTCACC
>CAYSON010000372.1:1900-3884 GCA_964432635.1 uncultured Desulfopila sp. | reverse complement strand
CTGGCCCCGCTGGTGTCAGCGATAAATATCGACCTCAAGGCCTTCAGCGACGACTTCTACCGCAGCATCTGCGGGGGGAGATTGCAGCCGGTGCTTGACTCCATCGCGCAATGTCGCGACAGGGGCATCTGGGTGGAGGTGACCACCCTGCTCATTCCCGGGCTTAACGACAGTGACGAGGAACTGGGAGAGATCGCTGAGTTTCTGGCAGGGATCAATATCGACATGCCCTGGCATGTCTCCGGCTATCACCCGGCCTACCTGATGCACCACCCCGGACCTACCCCGTCTGCCACCCTGCTGCGGGCCAGAGCCATCGGCCTCAGCCGAGGCTTGCGCCATGTCTACACCGGCAATCGCCTCGGTTGCGGCGGCGAGGACACGCTCTGTCCGCAGTGTCGGCTGGTAATCATCTCGCGCCGTGGCTTCAATGTCACCGAAAACAGCTTGATTGCCGGGCGTTGCCCGGCCTGTTCCTGTTTTGTCCCGGGCATCTGGGAGTAGCCTGGTTTATTTATTACCGGTCTTGCCGGCAAAGAGGCTCCTGCTCACCAGGGTGAGCAGGATGGCGAACATCGCCGCCGCCAATCCCAGTAACACGTTGAAAAAGGGTGGCGCCGCCAGGGCGAGGCGAATGGTCAGGGTCGCCAGGGCGAAGCCGGAATTGCGGAAGATGGCATAAAAGGATGGCTGGAAACACTGGGAGATGAGCACCACGAGGATATCGGTGAGGATGAGTAAGGTATAGAACTCGTGAAAGAAATCCCCGCTATCTCTACCGGTCAATGTTCTCACTATATGCTGCAGCCCCATGAAGACGAAGGCGCAGAGCAGCACCAGGGAGATGCCTTTCTTGGCAGCGATGAAGCCGTAGAGCACTTCGGCCCGCATCTTGTCGTCGCCGCCGCGGCTCTGGATGCGGTAGTAGTAGCCAAGCAGGGCGAAGACTAACAGGGCACCGAAACCGTCGGAGAGGATGTGCAGGATCGCCAGCTGGTTACCCTCAAAGGTGATCGGCTCGGGGAAATAGGACAGTTCCTTGAAAGCGTTGCGGAGGAGAATCAGGGAGAGAATCTCAAATTGCTTGCCCACCGAGCGACTAAACGAGCAGGGCAGGGTAAAAATCAGGCTGATCACCTCAAGGATGAGAACCACGGAAAAGGCGGCCTGAACTGCGAAGAAATGGTTTCTCGGCAACATGTCGGATAGCATCGGGGGCAGTAGAAGGCGTCGATTGAGCTCAATCGCCACCAGGCTGCAGAGGAAAAACAGCACCAAGGTGATGGAGATCTTACGGTGCATCTTCTCGTGTTCCCATAGGTGGTGCAGGGGGTCGAAGATATAGGTGATTTTTTCAAATAGAATAGTCATGGCGAATGATGGTCGGCATCTTGTCGTCGATAAAAGGTGGGGGCGAAAACCTCCCCCGAAGTTGTTTTGGTTGTACCATAGTCGCTGAGCTACGGCAATTTCAGCCTTCGCCCCGGGAGTGTGTTGCTGAGCTCTCTTGTTGTTGCTTGTCGGCAGCGAGATCACGTTCTTTGAGTTGTTTCCACCACGTCAGTCGTTTACTGATCTCCTTTTCAAAACCAAAGGCAGTGGGCCGATAATAGGTCTTTTCCGGCAGGGCTTCGGGAAAGTAGCGTTGATAGCTGTAGTGGTTGTCGTAATCGTGGGAATAACGATATCCTTCCTGGTAGCCGAGTTCTTTCATCAGCATGGTCGGGGCGTTGCGGATCGACAGCGGGACCTGGCAGTGGCTGCTCTTTGCAGCATCAGCCTTGGCGAGGAGATAGGCGGTTTCGAGAGCGTTGCTTTTCGGCGCGGTGGCCAGGTAGACCGTGGCCTGGCAGAGGGCCACCGAGGCCTCCGGCATCCCGAGGAAATGGACGGCTTCCTTGACCGCCACCGCCTGTACCAGGGCCTGGGGGTCGGCCAGGCCGATGTCCTCGGAGGCGATTCGCATCAGTCTCCGGGCCAGGTA
>CAYSON010000372.1:659-1890 GCA_964432635.1 uncultured Desulfopila sp. | reverse complement strand
TCGAGCATCCTTGCCAGCCAGTAGATGGCCGCCTGCGGGTCGCTGCCGCGGATTGATTTATGAAAGGCGGAAATGAGATTGTAATGCTCCTCCCCGCCCTTGTCGTAAAACATTGGGCGGCTGTTGCCCATTTTCGCGAGGGTCTCGAGGGTGATACTGTCACCGATCTCAGCACTGCGGCATAACAGTTCCAGATTGTTCAGAGCCCGGCGCGCGTCGCCCCCGGCCTGTTCGGCAAGCGTCTGGAATACCGAGTCGGCTATTTCCAGCCGTTTGGCGGTGAGAGGTGCGGCGCGGCGCAGGATGGCCTCGAGGTGGGCCAGCGACAGAGGTTCAAGGACAAAGACATGGCAGCGCGAGAGCAGAGCAGCGACCACTTCGAACGAGGGATTTTCAGTGGTCGCGCCGATGAGGATGATTGCTCCCGACTCAACATAAGGGAGGAAGGCGTCCTGCTGCCCTTTGTTAAAGCGGTGGATCTCGTCGATGAAGACGATGGTGGCCTGGTCGCCCTTTTTCAGGCTCAGTGACGCCTGCTCCATGAGCGCCTTAACATCGGCTATCTTGCTGTGCACGGCGCTGCAAAAGCGAAAAGAGTGGCTGGTTGTTTCGGCGATCAGTCGTGCCAGGGTGGTTTTGCCGGTACCCGGCGGCCCCCAGAGAATAAAGGAACTGTATTGGTCTCTTTCAAGCATATGGCGAAAGAGGGAATCGGCGGCGAGGATTCGTTCCTGGCCGAGGACCTTGTCCAGGTCGGTCGGTCGGGCCTTTTCCGCCAAGGGCGAGGCACTCGTCGAGGAGGGTATTTGAAAGAGGGAGGGTTGCTTCATTGTGGGCGTTTGTTGGCGAACGGAGGGTCTGGCGGTTTTTCCTGTGTGCGCTAAGAGTATACCTGCTGAAAGCAAAGAACAGTATGAAAAGTTGCGTGGCGGCAGGGGAGAATCGGGTTGTGCGACAACTGGACACAGTTGGTGATTGAAATCTTTACTGGCATTGCCATAATGCGTTGGTGTTTGTCGCAGTTGTATGGGTTTTGTAAGGTTCTTGGGGTAGGCTTATACCAAACTCCTCGCCAGCGGTAGAGGCCTCGTCGCGGGTGATCATGGTGCGACCCTATGCTCGCGGGCAACGGGGCGTGGCGTCGGTGAGGCAGTCTCGGTGACGGTACTCCAAGGATTTCATGCCACCAGAAAACTGAAAAGAAAGCGCCGTGGACGGGATTGCAATGCTA
>CAYSON010000372.1:0-649 GCA_964432635.1 uncultured Desulfopila sp. | reverse complement strand
TACCGTTCGCCAAATTATCTTATTGAAATAAAACAACAAATGAACATACTCTGTGGCAACTGTTTTTTTTTGGCGTGCCTTGCTGCGGGGAGGCTTTTGCATTATAATTAAACTACATTTTTCGTAGAACCTACGTGGAATGGGCTCGAAATAGTTGGGAAACACATAAAGCCAAGGGGGTGGGATGATGCTGACATGTGGTGTGTCGCGATATCAGCCGGAGCGCACCATCCAGTCGCAGTTACTTGCTGTTTCCGCCTTCCTATTTTCCATAGATGTTCATCCCTGCTCAGGCGGGGTTGGGCTGCTCGCGTTTTTTGCAGGTTTTTTTCCTTTGATTGTTTTTCAGGTCAATAATTGTTGTGGCCATTTTTTTTTTCTTGAAGATGTGGCGTTCGTGGCGCAGAACTGTTTTCGTTCGGGTTGTAAAAAAATTGAACCTTCTGTCGGTTCCTTTGGACATAAGGACAAAGGAAAGCCCATTGTGGGGGAGTTCCCGATCAACGGGATGAAAAAAAACAACAGGTGAGGGCAAAGGCTATGAAAAAGACATTGTTAGTGAGTGCATTGACTATGGTTATGGCGATGGGTGTGACCACCGTTTGGGCGGCTTCGACCATTGACGGCAAGGTGACCAACGAGAGCAAGG
>CAYSON010000371.1:0-3887 GCA_964432635.1 uncultured Desulfopila sp. | reverse complement strand
GCCTTGGCGGGCTGGCCGTGAGCGCTATGATCCTGTCCGCTCTGGGCAGCCATGGCGCCACCGCAAAAAGAGAAAACCAGTACAGTGCAGAGGGTTGCTATGTGCTGTTTCATACAAACTCCTTCTCGGATTGTTGCTGTTGTTCTTAAAGTTGAGCAGCGGAAACAGGATGTTCCGCCACCGTTTCGTCACTGCTGGGGCGGGTGCTGCGGCGAAGGACGCGTCTGCGCCACAGATAAAAGATCACCGGATAGACCAGCAGCTCCATGATCCCCGAGGTGATTACCCCGCCGACCATCGGCGCGGCAATACGCTTCATCACATCGGCGCCGGCACCGTGGCTCCACATGATCGGCAGCAGGCCGGCGATGATCACGGCGATGGTCATCACCTTGGGGCGAATGCGCTGCACCGCCCCGTAGTGAATGGCCTGGACGAGATCGCCGCAGGTCACCATGCGTCCCTCTTCCCGCCATTTCTTGTGGGCCAGGTCAAGATAGAGGAGCATCACCACTCCGGTCTCGGCATCAAGGCCGGCCAGGGCGATGAGACCGACCCATACCGCCACCGATAGATTATAATCAAGGGCGTAGAGCAGCCAAAAGGCGCCGACCAGCGAAAAGGGCACGGCGAGAAAAACGATGCCGGTCTTGATCAGGCTGGCGGTGTTGATGTAGATGATGACGAAGATGATCAAAATGGTGAGAGGGATGATCACCATGAGGCGGGCCCGCGCCTGCTCCATGTACTCGTACTGCCCGCTCCAGATGATGTTGTAGCCCTGGGGCAGCTGAACATGGCTGGCCACCGCCTTCTTGGCCTTGTCGACGTAGGTGCCAATGTCGCTGTCCTTGAGATCGACATAGACCCAGGCGGTGCGCCGGCCGTTTTCACTTTTGATCGAGTCGGCGTCACGGCTGATGGAAATTTTCGCCAGTTGTTCGAGGGGGATATGGCGGCCGCCGGGTCCCGGCACCAACACCCGCTGCAACGCCGCCAGATCGCTGCGGAAGTCGCGGTCGTAGCGGACGCTGATCGGATAGCGCTCAAGACCCTCCACCGTCTCACCCACCGCCATGCCGCCCACCGCCGTCTGAATGACCTCCTGAATGGTGCCGACGTTTATACCATAACGGGCAGCGCTCAAACGATCGATGTGTATATCAAGATAGCGGCCGCCGACGGTGCGCTCGGAGATGGCCGAGAGCGTCCCCGGCAGGGCCCGCACCACTGCCTCGACCTCCTCGCCGAGCCGGCTCAGCACCGCCGGATCGTTGCCCATGATCTTGATGCCCACCGGGGTCTTGATGCCGGTGGAGAGCATGTCGATGCGGGTCTTGATCGGCATGGTCCAGGCGTTGGTAAGTCCGGGAAAACGAATAGCCGAATTGAGCTGGTCAATCAATTCCGAGACAGTGATGGCCCGCTCCTCCGGCCAGAGGCGGCGCAGCCCCTGCTTGAGCGGCGCCGACCACTCCGGCCAACCTGAATAAAAACGGTGCGCCGGCACCTTGCGCCACTCTTCTTCGGGTTTCAAGGTGATGGTGGTCTCGATCATCATCATTGGTGCCGGATCGGTGGCGGACTCGGCGCGGCCGATCTTGCCGAAGACCTGCTCGACCTCGGGAAACTGGCGGATAATGCGGTCGGTCTGCTGCAGGATCTCCTTGGCCTTGGTCACCGACAGCCCGGGCAGGGTGGTCGGCATATAAAGCAGATCGCCCTCGTACAGGGCCGGCATAAATTCCGAGCCCATCTTCGACAGTGGATAAGCGATGGAAAGAATCGCCGCCAGGGCAAGAAAAAGGGTGGTCTTGCGCCAGGTGAGCACCACATCCACCAGGGGATGGTAGACGAAGATGAGAAAACGATTGAGCGGGTTGGCCTGCTCCTCCTTGATTTTGCCGCGAATGAACCAGCCCATCAGCACTGGCACCAGGGTGATGGAGAGAAAGGCGGCGGCCGCCATGGCATAGGTCTTGGTAAAGGCCAGCGGCTTGAACAGGCGTCCCGACTGTTCGGTCAGGGTGAATACGGGAACGAAGGAGACGGTGATCACCAGCAGGGAAAAGAACAACGTCGGCCCGACCTCCACCGCCGCATCAAGAATGATCCGACCGTGGGGTTTTTTACCACGGTCACGTTCGAGGTGCTTATGGGCGTTTTCGATCATGATGATCGCCGCGTCGATCATCGCCCCGATGGCGATGGCGATGCCGCCGAGACTCATGATATTGGCGTTGATGCCCTGGGCGTACATGATGGTGAAGGCCATCAGCACCGCCACCGGCAGGGTGACGATGGCCACCATGGCGCTGGGCAGGTGAAAGAGAAAGATGACGATCACCAGGGCGACGACAATGCTCTCCTCGAGCAATTTTTCCCTCAGGGTGGTGATGGCCCGATTGATCAGGCCGCTGCGGTCGTAGGCGGTGTGGATGGTCACCCCCTCGGGCAGACCGGCTTGCAAGCTCGCCAGCTTCTCCTTGACCCGGTCGATGGTGGTCAGGGCGTTTTCGCCGAAGCGCATGACGATAATGCCGCCGACCGTCTCACCCTCGCCGTTCCATTCCGCCACACCTCGTCGCATCTCCGAGCCGATGCGCACCTCGGCGAGATGCTTGACGAGAATCGGCGTGCCCTCTCGACTGGCCATGACCACCACGTTGCCGAGGTCCTCAACGCTCTTGATATAGCCGCGACTGCGCACCACGAACTCGGTCTCGCCCATCTCGATGGCCCCGCCGCCAACATCAAGATTGGCCTTTTGGATGGCCATGATCACCTCGGTGATCGGCACGTTGTAGGCCATCAACTTGTTGGGGTCGACCGCCACCTGATACTGCTTGACGAAGCCGCCAAGGCTGGCCACTTCGCTCACCCCTTCCAGGGAGGCCAGCTCGTAGCGCAGGTACCAATCCTGGATGGAGCGCAGTTCCTGCAGGGTGTGGCGGTTGCTCTCCAGGGTGTATTGGTAGATCCAGCCCACCCCGGTGGCGTCCGGCCCCAGCGTCGGCGTTACCCCCTGTGGCAAACGTCCGGAAATGGAGTTGAGGTATTCGAGCACCCGCTAACGGGCCCAGTAGATATCGGTGCCGTCTTCGAAGATGATGTAGATAAAGCTGCTGCCGAAAAAGGAGTAACCGCGCACCGTCTTGGCGCCGGGCACGGCGAGCATCTGGGTGGCCAGCGGGTAGGTGACTTGATCCTCCACCACCTGCGGCGCCTGGCCTTGGTACTCGGTATAGACGATGACCTGGACATCGGAGAGATCGGGAATGGCATCCACCGGGGTGCGAGACATGGAGTAAACCCCGGCGACAATAAAAAAAATCGTGCCAAGAATCACCATGAAGGTGTTGCGCATCGACCAGGCGATAATCTTCTCAAGCATGGCGCGGCCCCCGCTCAGCGGAAGAGGTCATCAAGATTTTCGCCGGCGGAAGTGGCCGGAGCCTCGGACGAGGTCGGTCCCATCATCTTGCGCAAGGCCTCGCGCAGCGAGCTCTCGGAATCGAGCATGAACTGGGCCGAGACCACTACCCGCTCTCCCTCCTCAAGACCGCTCAGCACCTGAACAAAGCCATCGTCTCCGCTCACCCCCAGACGTACCTGACGCGGCGCGAACTTGCCGCCACCCAGGGCAACAAACACCGTCTGCGCCGTGCCGGAGTTGAGCACGGCATCAGCGGGAATGGCCAAGGCCTCGACCGCCCCGGAGCGGATGCGGATGGTGGCGTACATATCCGGCTTGAACGCCAGGCCGGGATTGTCGAGCTCTATTCGGGCAACGGCGGTGCGGGTCTCGTTTTTCAGGTAGGGATAGATATGGGTAATCTTCCCCCGGTGGACGGTCCCGGCGGCAAAGGGCAGCTCGATCTCCACCT
>CAYSON010000370.1:601-3920 GCA_964432635.1 uncultured Desulfopila sp. | reverse complement strand
TCGCAAGTTCGTGGTGGAAAAGTATGACGACCTGTTCCAGGCCCTGTATGACGAGACCATCAGCGAAAAGCACGTTTCCGCCCATTTTCAATACCAGGACGGACAGACCGCGACGGTGGAAACCCTCCTCCGTTTCCATACCGTGGAGACAACATGAGCTATTTTATGCAACTGGTGGTGAGCGGCATTGTCGTTGGTTCGATTTATGCCTTGTCCGCCCTGGGCTTTGTCCTCATCTATAAGTCAAGCCGGGTGCTCAACATCGCCCATGGCCAGCTCATCGCCTCCGGGGCTTTTATCACCTACGCCCTGACCGTGTGGGCGGGCATTCCTCTGGTAGTGTCCTTCGTCCTCAGTCTGATCTTGTCTTTCTTTCTCGCCATGAGCGTTGAGCGTATTTTTCTGCGCCGATTGATCGGCGAGCCGATCATCTCGGTGATCATGGTGACCATCGGGCTGATGTCGATTCTCGACGGACTCATCTATCTGACGCCGTTTGGTACGGAAAATTTCTCCTTCCCACCCTTTCTGCCCACCACTCCCTTGACCTTTGCTGGGGTTTCAATTTCTTGGACGCAGGTGGTCGGAGTGCTGGTCACTTTCTCGTTGATTGGTGCGCTTTCCTGGTTTTTCAAGAAATCAACCCTGGGTATTTCCATGCGGGCGGTGGCTGACGATCAATTGGCCTCGATGTCCGTGGGTATCTCTATCCCCAAGGTCTTCGGCCTTGCCTGGGCCCTGGCGGGGATGAGTGCCGCCGCCGCCGGGGCGATCATCGGCAACATTACCGGTCTCAACTTTGATACCCTGCACGCCTTCGGGATACTCGTCTTTCCGGTGGTTATCCTCGGCGGGCTCGATTCCATTCTCGGGGCGGTGGTGGCGGGGATCATCATGGGGCTGATCCAACAGTTTGCCGGCGGTTACCTTGATGGTAATTGGGGCTTGAACGGCACCGGCGAGATCATGCCCTATCTGATTCTGCTGATCATTCTTCTCTTCAAGCCGCACGGCTTGTTTGGTATCCACGAAATCGAAAGGGTATAAGCATGGCCGCCAACCGCTGGCTCGCAACCGGGAATTTCTTTACCTCTTATCGGGAGGAACAGCGCCTGTTCTTCACCACCCTTGACCGCTGCCTCATGCTGCTGGCGATTGTCCTGCTCTTTGCCTGGCCTTTGCTGTTTGCGGTTGACAGTAAATACATGTTGGTGATCGACAGCATCCTGGTGGCGGTGGTGGCGGTGATGGGCCTTAACCTGGTCACCGGTTTCGCCGGGCTCATTTCCATCGGCCATGCCGCCTTTGTCGGCATCGGCGCCTATAGCGTCGCCTCCTTCGCCCGTTTTTTTGGCGAAAGCCATATTCTTGTCACCCATGGCTGGCCTCTTTTAATCCTTTGCGGTGGGGTGATGGGGGCGCTGTTCGGGGCCTTGGTGGGGCTGCCGGCACTTCGCCTCAAACACCTCTATATAGCCATCGCCACCTTGAGTTTCCAGATGATCTTTCAATGGACCATCAACTTCATGGATCTCTTCAATCAGGGGCAGACCATCGCCGTTGGCCGCGTGGTGTGGCCGGGCGGTCCGGTAACCCGAGGGCAGCACTACCTCTTCTGGTATTACGTCATCCTGGTGGTCATCGTCGTTCTTGCCTTTGGAGTGCGTAACCTGCTGCGCACCCGCTATGGCCGTTGCCTGATTGCAGTACGGGACAACGACCGGGCTGCCGATGCCATGGGCATGCACCCCGGTCTGACCAAGGTCTATGCCTTCGGGTTGGCAGGGTTTTTCGCAGGAGTTGCCGGCGGCCTGCAAGCCTATCTCTACCGAGGGGTGGGTATCGAGTCCTTCACCCTGCACCACTCCATCAACTATCTCGCCATGGCCATCGTCGGCGGTCTCGGCACCCTGCACGGTGCTTTCTGGGGACCGGCAGCGATTAAGGTGCTCGATCTTTTGGTTGAGGGCTTTGCCGAATGGATCGGCACCGTTATGTCCATTTCCGGCAACCTTGCCACCGCCCTTAAACCGCTCAGTTTCGGCCTGGTGATCGTGTTGTTTCTTATGTTCGAACCGAGGGGGATCGCCAACTGGTGGCGTATTGCCTGCTCGTACCTCAAGCAGTGGCCGTTCCGGTACTGACCGACGGCCAAGCGCCCATCACAGAGGAGGAGATCAGATGAGAGGAATACCATTGCGGGTAGTGACCATGGTGATCGCGGTTCTTGTTGTGGCACTGGCTGGCCCAGTCCATGGTGCCGGCAAGGTCCACAAACTCGGCTTGTCGCTGGCCATCACCGGGCCAACCTCGGATGCCGGGAACCCTTACGCCAAGGGAGTCGAAGATTACTTCAAGCTGGTCAATGACACCAAGATGCTCGGCGACGATACCATCGACTGCATCATACGCGACGATCAGTACAACAACGACATCACTAAACGCAATTTTGAGGATTTTCTCTCCCAGGGAATCATTTTCTACCTCGGCTATTCCACCGGCAGCATCCTCGCCCTGAAAAAGGACTTCGAGGAGGAGCGCATCCCGGTGATGCCGGCATCATTTCATGCCGGAAACACCCAAGACTCCAGCTACGTCTTTTTGCCAATTGCCTCCTACTCGGCACAATTGATCGGTCTTGGCGAGTATCTTGTTGCCAACCACAAAGAGGGAACACCCAAAGTGGCGCTGTTCATTCATCCCTCCATCTTTGGTCGTGGACCGGTGGAAGATCTGCAGAAGGCCATCAAGGCCGGTTTGGCTCTCGATGTCGTTGAGGTGGTGGAGCACGGCAAGGATCTCGACAACACCGCCATGCTCAAGCGCCTGGTCAGCAAGGGCGTGCAATTTGTGCTGACACAGACGGTGCAATCGCCGGTTGCCACCATGCTCAAGGATGCCACCGGGCTTGGCCTGGCCGCCAAGAGTTTCGGCGAGGCCGGCAAGCTCACCTTTCTTGGCTGCCATTACACCGGCGGCAATGATTTGGTGGCTCTGGCAGGAGCGGCTGCCGAGAATGTCTACTGGACCACTTCTTATATCGTCACCAACGAACCGAGCGCCGGCGCCACTCTGCAGCTCGACCTGGCCAAGCGCTACAACCGCGACGACAAGGCCGCTAACTCGCATAACTACGCCAACGGCATGATGGTGGCGCAGGTGGTGACGGAATTGATCAAACGGGTCAAAGCCGGGGGCAAGGAGGTCAACCGGGAAAATCTGCATCAGGCCTTGCTCGCCATGAACGGCGACAAGGCCTTCTCTCCGGGAACCACCGTCGGCCCGGTGACCTTTTCCGCAACCGATAAAGCAGGGGTCG
>CAYSON010000370.1:0-591 GCA_964432635.1 uncultured Desulfopila sp. | reverse complement strand
CCTGCAACTATACATCGTCAAAGACGGGCTGTTCAAATCGAGCGGCAAGCCCTTTACCCCGGTGTATACGGATAAGATCAAGTAGATCGGGGCGAGGCAAGGCTCGCCCTGGCGGGCCCTGCTGCACTATCGGGGACATTCATGCAGGCTGCAAAAAAACACGGAATGTTGGAAGTCAACAATATCGAGGTGGTGTACAACGACATCATCCAGGTGTTGCGCGGCGTCAGCCTGCAGGTAGCGGCGGGCAGCATCGTCGCCTTGCTCGGCACCAACGGCGCCGGCAAGACCACTACCCTGCGCGCCATCAGCGGTCTGCTCAAACCGGAGAACGGCTTTATCCGTGAGGGCTACGTCAAGTTCAATGGCAAGGACATCACCAATTCCCTGGGTACCGAGGTGGTGCGACTCGGAGCGGTGATGGTTCCGGAAGGGCGTCGCGTGTTTAAACATCTGACGGTGGATGAGAATATTCGTGTCGGCTCCATCACCCGGCGTGACGGCGCTCGCGATATTCGCCACGATCATGCTTTGATGTACGAACATTTTCCGCGGTTGGCCCATATTTCGCAGCGTATGGCCGGCTATTGC
>CAYSON010000369.1:0-3934 GCA_964432635.1 uncultured Desulfopila sp. | reverse complement strand
ATTGGGGACTGGCGACATCAATGGGCTGACCGTCTTCAACCGCGTCGGCGGCGCGAGGCGCTGGGTCGGAATTGGCCACAGCCACAGATATTGAGAGGAGCAGGAAGAAGAAACAAACAGCACCAGCAATACAGTGAAATGGCATTGTTGACACGGTTGCTTGCCGCGCCAGTAGATCAAACGGAGGCTTGGTCATCATGAAAGTAGGTGAAGTCAGCAGTCTGGCTCATGCTCGGATAACCTTGAAGGCCCTCCCTTAAAACGGGGAGGGCCTTCATCCGATTGAGAAGTTGTCTGTCATCGGGTGGCTGCACAGTCTCGTGGGTGGAGTGGCCTTGGATGATACCGGCAAGGGGCCTCTGTTGACCGAGGAGCATCGATAACACCGCAGGGGAGAAGGCTGTGCAACGATAGTGGCTGGACCATCGATGAGCCGGGCGAGGCGCCAGTCCGCTCTCCTTGTGCAGGGAAGTATAACCGTCATGAGGTAAGCGACTGACCTACGCTCTATGATATGTTGAGACGATGGTTCATCGGTTAATTCAGGGGCATTCCGAAGGGCGATCCAATATTGGCCAGATTAAAGAGCACGAGATAGGTGGTGTCGGCCGGAGAATATTGGGTCTCGAAGGTCAGCGACCAACAACTTGCCATATAAGTGAGGAAACCATTAGCCTTGACGGTTTCCTCCTGAGAGAGGCTGTGCTCGATTCTGCCGCCGGCCAACCAGCTGCTGAGAAGGGGGAGCGGCGCGCGGAAGCCGAAATTGATCTGATCAATCTCGGAACCTAAACCGGATGAGGTGAAGTCCCCCAATTCCTTGTACCCCTTGTCTTTGAAACTGTAGTCGAGTCCAAATTCTTCGCCGCGGCTGCTGCGCAGTTGGCCGCCGAGACTGTGGGAGGTAAAGACGTTCTCGTAGACATCATAGGTGTTTTTATAGAGCAGTCGTGCCGATGAGAACGGCGACCAACCAAGTTTACCATAGATGGCGGAAAGAGGTTCGTCGGAGGGATCGGTGCGGAAATCCCAGGCCTGTTCTATTTTAAGGGAGGCGGCATCCCATACTGCGCCCCGTTTCATGTCCGCCGTGGTCAGAGGGTTGAAGAAATTGTCGAAACCGTAGGTCATGGTACTACGGGGGAGAATTTGATCGACATCATCCCATTTAGGTTGGGGGATCTGATCGACCGCGGGAATATTTTCGTATTTAACGAAGGGGCGGATCTGATGAGTAAAGCCGTCCAACTCACCGGTGCCGGTGAGAAAATCTCTCTCCCAGGTCGTGGCCGTCTCGATCTTGTATTCCGGGAGAAGGCGATTTTGCACCTGATCTTCCTCCCATATCGCATCGCCATAATTCTCGACGTAATAGAAGGTATCTCGTAACGCCACCTGGGCCAGGGTCTCCAAGTAGGGACTAAGGGGAATCGGCGCCGAGATGGCTGGTTTGAGGTCGATGCGTTGGCCGCCGATGCCATCCTCGCGCCAATAATTGACATACGAGGTGATCCAGTCGAGATAGTAGTTTGTTTCACCAAAGGGTAGGGCCCCGGAAAAGCCGACACTGGGTAACTTCCACAGAGGTGTATTGCTTTCACTGGCGTTGGTGTGAACTTCGTTGATCGCCAGGAACTCGGCCCCCAGGGACATTCCCTTGAAACTCCGCAGGGTTTTGAGAGAGTTCTGACGATTGTAGTCGGTCTCGTTCTGGAAACTGCGTCCGAATGATTCTAAATAGCTATCGTAGTTCTTACGGAAGCCGCTGGGGCCCGAAGTGAACTCGTTGAGATAATCCTGATCGGAAACGATATCGAGGTCGAGTCGGGTTTGCCAGACCTCGGCGAAGGTATGGTTGGCCTTTCCGCGGAGCCAGTAGCGATCGCTATTATCGTGCGTATAGCCGGTTTCCTGATAATAGTCAGTTTCCGAGGGATCGGACAACTGGTCGTCGAGAAAGGTGGCAGAAAAGGTTCCCTTGTTGGTGGCGCTCGCCACATAGCGGAAATCCACTCCAGGCATGAAGCCTCGATTGGCCTTGTATTCTGGATAAAAGGTAGCGTCGATAGAGTCTGAGATATTGAGAAAGAAGGGAATGTTCAGGCCAAAGCCGTCGAGCGAGGAGGTGGAAACATAGGGATACAGGAAGCCACTTTGCCGGGTATTCTTGGCCGGCAAGATCATATAGGGGGTGTAGAACACTGGCACGTTCTTGATGTTGAAGCGGGCGTGGGTCAACACCGCGTAGCCACCCTGGCGGATATCGGTGTTGGCCGCAGAAAAACTCCAAGGTGGGGTTTGCCCCTCTTCGAGTTTACAGGTGATGACCCAGCCGTCGCCGATGCGGTAGGTGTCGAGGCCGGTCTTCTCGATAGATTTTCCCTCGAGATGCAGGGAAAGTTCATTACGCAGGATGGTGGCATCGGTAAAGGTACCGGTTTCTTTGGGCAGGTTGATCGTGGCCTCCCTGGCAAAGAGTTCTTCATCCTTGGTGATGATGTGCACATTGCCCTTGGCTTTGATGGACTCGAACTCGACGTCGTAGACAATCCAGTCGGCCTTGAGGGTGGTCGTCGTTTTAAATTCGGGGACGGCCGCTTTCTCTATCTGGTCGGCACGGCCCTCAGCTGGTTTCTGATTTTCCTCCAGGAGTTCATCCCAGGACGAAAATTTGAGCTCCTTTTTTGGTCGCGGAGTTACCTTCTCGTTTTTTTCGAGAACGACATTGCCTTGTGCGACGACACTGTTCGGGTTTTCGTAGCGAATGACTTTGTCGGCGGAGATGTTCCATTTTTCGGTGGCAACTTTCTCGGCGTAGGCCAGCTCATTTGAACTGGTGGTCAGCTGAACCAGCAGGGACAACATCAGCAGGCGCGATCCGGAAAAAAATGTAAGGCGAAGGGACACGAGGGACTCCTCTTGGAGAGGGTTACTTGGAATGCTTGCCTAGCAACTGTTCGTGCTACGTGATAGTGCAAATTTGTCGGATGCCGCGTGCTGCCCATTACCGGGGCGTCCGGAAGTTGCAAGCTCGCTTAAAATCCTTTGGATTCGGAAATGTACCGGTTCACCTTCAAAACTGTCAAGCCTAAAGTCTCGCCGGCCCCGGATAAGAGGAGGATCGTGGCATGTTTGGTCGGTGCTGGCGCTGCTGAGCGCGCGGTGGTGAGCAACAAATTCCAATTGTGTTTCCTTACAAGAGACGGTACTAGTGTTGCAGAACGATCCGGTGAAAGACAAGGCATGCAGAATCAAGTGCTTTGCCGGTGGACGACGAAACCTTCGTTTCCTTGAGAGGGAAGGACGTCGGTGATTGAAATGGAGGTGCATGCTTCGCAAGTTTAGGCATTTTCGGCCCGTACAACCCCTGATTCTCGAGAGTTCGCCTTGGTGCGCATTCCACTTCGGGCCGGGAATCCTTGCTAAGTGAGCACCGTGAGAGGATAGAGGTCGTTCCCGGCAATAGAGGGGAATACCATCTCAAAAATTATTCCGGTGCCTGCTGTTGATGGGGTGATGCCGGAGGCGAGGTTGCTATGGCTGATGAAAATACGGACGAAAAGGAAAGCAAAGTAGTACAGATCAAGGCGACGACCGGGGCCTGGTGGAAGAGTACCGCCACCACCGAGGCGGCGGTTGCAGGGACCGAATCCGTTGCGGGGGAAGCAGATACCCCGACGGAGAAGCAATCTTCGCGGGCGCCACGGCGGCCACGTCGCACCTCCAAGAAAACGGTGAGCGAAGCTGATCCTCCCACAGTTGGGGGGGGTGAGCACGACGGGGAAACCATCGCCAGTGCCGAGGAAGCTACACCAGCCGCTTCCGGCGGGCGATCACGACGGCCTGCCAAACGAGGCCGCAAGAAGGGTCAAAGTGCTCCCGCAGGCGAAGAGCAACTGGAGGCGGGTGAACCGGTCGTCGTAAAAGGCGCTGC
>CAYSON010000368.1:0-3948 GCA_964432635.1 uncultured Desulfopila sp. | reverse complement strand
GGCTGACCGGGAAATAGACTTGTTCTCCGCGACTCATGTCATGGAAGGGCAGGGCGGCAATGCCCGGCCGGGCTATGTCGGTGTTGTGGTCACGCAGCAGATCGACGCGGAGTTCTTTCTCGGGGTCATACAGCCGCCACAACGATGGAGTAAGCAGGGCGCTGCCGCCTTTCGCCTTCCTGGCTGTTTTTCCGCTTTTTGATGCAAACCACCGTTCCTCGGGATAGAAGAGAAAGGGTTGATCGTGGTCGTCGTCGAGAAAGGCCTCGGCGAAAAAAAAGTTGGTGGCCAGTCGCTCGAAAAATTCGCCAAGGGCGCTGGCCAGTGCAGCCCGGCGAGTGATACGCTTGCCGTTGGTATACAGATGCGGAGCAGTTGTACAGCGAAGGTGCACCGACCAACAGTGCGGAGCTGGGTGGCGCCAAGAGACGGCTTCTGTCTCCAGGCCTATGCTGTGCAGGAGTTGGCGGCAACGAGCGATGGTTTGGTCGAGGCGAGCGTCTTTCCCGGGAAGGAGGAGAGCAGGCGGCATGCGGGCGTCCCAAAAAGGGGTGATGGAGGGGGCGGAAGCCCAAGGCGAAGAGGGATGCAACACTACCACGGCCGGGTTCGGGCGACAACCGGGAAGTTGTCGACGATGGGGCTAATGCTGCCAGGGGAAAAAAGTCTGCCTACAGTGCGACACAATATAGGCGGAATGTGCAGATTGGGCGTAGTCTCTGCCACACAAATTCTAGGACTGCTCGCTCTTTATGCATGAAAAATTATCACATTGTAGGCCGCTATGAGTGAAAAAAGGCACCCGGTTGGCGAAAAAACAGCCTGTAAAAATCATCCCGATATTGAAAGCATCTATTTTTGCTCAAAGTATAGAGAGCACTTGTGTGTTCGTTGTGTTCGTTGTCCGGACCCGGGTCTTTATTGCAAGTTCCGCAGTTCCTGTATCATCCACTTTCTGGAGAAGGTGCAACGATCGGGTGAAGGCAGGAGCTGATTGTGCAAGTTTCGGTACACCGTAAATGTTTGCATAAATTGCAGTATTTTTTCCTTCAGTGGCCGCCTTAGCCCTAACCCTTTCCCCGGGGTGCCGAGGTTTCTCCCCTTAGTGTCGTGGTTCTCCCCGCTCCAGCCTCCGGGATTAATCGAAATGATATGAAATGCCATTGATCCGGAATACTTATTCGACGATGAAATCGGCTGCAAAGGGCAGGGAGGCGGCATTTACACGTTGTAAGGATAGAAAAATATGCTATAGTTGGCGGTGTTTTTCAGCGTGTACGAGGTAAGTCGGGGGAATATCTTTTCAATCTGCTGGAGGCGAAGATTGGACGGCGAAGTTGCGGAGTACCCTGTCGTAACCGGAGAGCCCTGCGCGGTGGACCAAAAGAGGTCTGTCGTGCTGAGCCGTTGCCGCGTGCTGCCAGGAAATCCGCATGAATAGCTGTAGCGTTACCTTCCTGCCCTTTGAGAGGGTTCAGGTCGTTGCCTCGGGAGAGAGTCTCATCCGGGCGGCCCTTCAGGCGGGCGTTCATATCAATGCCTCCTGCGGTGGCGAGGGGGTGTGCGGTAAGTGCCGAATCCTGTTAGAAAAGGGCGAGGTCGACGGCGGGCTCAGCGAGAGGATCAAGCCCGAGGAGAGCGACAAGGGGTATCGCCTGGCCTGCCTCTCCAAAGTGACCGGGGATGTGGTTGTGCGCATCCCGGTCGAGTCGTCCATGGACAAGAGCGTCATGAACCTGCAGGTGACGCCGAGGCGGACGGCCACTATCCAGCATCCCGACTTCGAGAGTCTCAAAGAAAAGGGGCTGTTCCTTCCCCCGGTGGAAAAGATCTTTCTATCGCTGCCGCATCCCGACACCACCAACAACATGCCCGATGTCACTCGGCTGATCGAGATGCTCAAACACCAGGCTAACGAGCACCGGCTTGAGTTGACGTTGCCGGTGATTCGCAAGCTACCGGGCATTCTCCGCGATCACGATTTCCAGGTCACGGTGACCGTCATTCGCCCGGTCAAGGATGATGGCAAGAACCTCATTATCAACGTTCAACCAGGGGATACCACTGCCGCCAATTATGCGGTGGCCATGGATATCGGCACCACCACCGTATACGGGCAGTTGATCGATCTCGCCAGCGGCAAGTGTCTCGCCGAGGCAGGCGACTTCAACGGACAGATCAGCTACGGCGAGGATGTCATCTCCCGGATCATTTTCGCAGAAAAAGGAAACGGTCTCGAAAAACTCCACGAGGTGGTGGTGGCCACTCTCAATGGCGTCATCAAAAAGATTATCACCGCCGCCAAGGTCGACGCGGAGAACATTTCGACGATTACCCTTGCCGGCAACACCACCATGACCCAGCTCTTTCTGAAAATCGACCCCCGCAATATTCGCCGGGCACCTTACGTGCCTGCGGCAACACTGTATCCGCCCTTTTCCGCGTCAACCGTTGGCCTCGAAATCAACGATCATGCCATTGCTTTGGTGTATCCCCAGGTGGCAAGTTTCGTTGGGGGCGATATCGTCGCCGGCATCATGGGTTCGGGCCTGTACCGCCAAGAAGAGTTGACCCTGTTTCTCGATATCGGCACCAATGCCGAGTTGGTAGTCGGCAACAAGGAATGGTTGGCCTGTACCGCGTGTTCCGCCGGCCCGGCCTTCGAAGGAGGGGGTATCGAATTCGGCATGCGCGCCGCCAAGGGGGCCATTGAGGATTTCTCCATCGATCCGAATACCTACGAGCCGATGATCTTCACCATAGGCGATGTTCGGGCCAAGGGCATCTGCGGTTCCGGGTTGATTACCATGGCTGCGGTGATGTTCGAATACGGGGTCATCAATAACCGGGGCAAGTTCAATCGCGACCATGGGACGCCCCGTATCCGCGAGAACAACGGGATCTGGGAATATGTGGTGGCCTGGAAGGAAGAAACTCAGCTGGAGCGCGATATCGTTCTCACCGAGCCCGATCTTGACAACCTCATCCGTGCCAAGGGGGCGATCTACAGCGGCTGCATGACCTTGCTCGAGGAGGTTGGGTTAAGCATGGACATGGTCGAGCGCATTATTCTCGCCGGCGGCTTTGGCAGTTATATAGATTTAGAAAAGGCCATGACCATCGGTTTGTTGCCGGAGCTCGACCCGGATCGGGTCACCTTTATCGGCAACGGTTCGCTGATGGGCGCACGTATGAGTTCTCTCACCAATCGCATCCGCAGGGATGTGGTGACGGTGACCGCCAAGATGACCAATTTTGAGTTGTCGGAGACTCCATCTTATATGGACCACTACATTGCGGCGATGTTTTTGCCCCACACCGAGATCGAGAAGTTCCCGCGCCTCAAGGCGCGGATGGAGGGACGACACAGGCGATAACGCCAGGTCGAGAGATTGGCGCCATTGTGGTCGCCGGAAACCGTCGACAGGGTGAGATGAGATTAGCGATGAGTAGCTGGTTTTATGAAAAGGGGAGATTGTGGGAAACGCCAATCTCCGGAGAATCAATATTCACCAGTAAGGAGGCGAAAGTGGGATTTGAACTCAAGAAGGAATCCTATAGCGGCGGCATTAAGGCAATTTCCATAGGCAAAGGCGATTCCGCCATTACCGTGGGAGGTCAGACGTGTTATCCTTTCTACACATTCGAAGGGAGCATGCCCAACAAGCCGATTATTGCAATGGAAATCTGGGACATAACTCCGGATGATTGGCCTGCACCGGTCATGGAGCATTTCAAGGATGTCGTCTCTGATCCGGCCGCTTGGGCGAAGAAATGTGTTGAGAAATTTGGTGCACAGGCCATTGTTATCCAGCTTAAAAGCGTTGATCCCAACGATAAAAATGCCAGTCCCGAATCGTCCGCCGAAACCGTTCTCAAGGTACTTCAGGCAATAAAAGTTCCCCTCATCGTCTGGGGTTGTGCCAATCCCGCCAAGGATGAGGCGGT
>CAYSON010000367.1:0-3953 GCA_964432635.1 uncultured Desulfopila sp. | reverse complement strand
ACGGCTTCCTCGACACCTCCGAGGTGCTGTCCGTGATGGAGCATGAGAATAAACGATGAACGATACCGATCGACCAATAGTGAATACAGACTATTCCGCCGAGGCCTTTGACGACGAGATTCTCCTCTATTCCACGGCCGCAACGCAGGCCGTATACCTCAACGATGCTGCTCTTGCGGTCTGGGGTCTCTGCAAGGGAGACATGACCATCGGCCAGATCATCAAATATCTTGAGCAATCATACCCGGCGCAGAGGGATCAGATCCGCCCCGATGTCATCGCCGCTCTGGAGGCGCTGATCGCCAATAACGTTATCGGGCTGGCCGATGGAGAATAACCACTACATCTTCTGCACCGGTTTCGGTCGGCAGGCGTTTGAGATCGACTGTAACAACGAAGATGCTTATCGCCTCGCCGAGTTCCTTTTTGCCGATCTGCCCGGTGCAAAGGAGGCTGAAGATACCAGACGTTACGACATTCTTTCGGTCGGCATTAGGCCCATGATGTCGCTGTGGGACAGTGACAAGCGGCTCTATTTCGGCGAATCACGCTATCGACTGGCCTACATTCTCATCAATGAGGTCATCTTCCATTGCATCCAGACAAACACCCAGCAACACGCCCTGCACGCCGGCGCTGTCCGCCGGGGCGACCGGTGCGTCATTTTCCCCGGCAAGAGCGGCCGCGGAAAAAGCACAGTCACGGCCTGGCTCGTCGCCAACGGTTGGCAATACCTCACCGATGAGTTGGTCTTTCTGGCTAACGATGGCTCGGTCTCGCCGTTGACAAGGCCAATCACCCTGAAGGTGAACGAGAATCATAAATCATGGCTGCTGCATGGCAACCATTCTGGCAGCATTATTGCCGCCGACAGCGGATCGATGATTCCGCACCGGCTTTTCAATGCAGACTTTTCGGTCAGTCACCCAAGAGTAACCGACATCATCTATCCGGACTTCAAGGAAGGAGTGAAAGGCTGTTTCAGGGAAGTGTCACCGGCAAAAAGCGCACTCTATCTAATGCAGTCCCATGTCAACGCCAGAAATCTATACGGCCACGGCATCGCCGATATCTCCGCGATCATCAGACGGTGTCGGTCATATCGCCTTACCTATGGCGACTTTGCTGATTTGGATACAATCTTCAATTCTTCCTCCGGCCTGTTCACATGAAGCAATATTAGATCCTTGATGTCTGCACTCGCGATAGCGGCCCTCCGGCACAGCACGAGTTAGGATGGATAACTTGCCGAGTGTTCTTCGATGAAAAAAGTTTGCTCGAACGAACCGAGAAGGAGGGGATGACCCCTTTGCTGAAAAAGCCTCTGGAAGAGTCTGGCGGCACGCATCCGGCCAGCGTTCAGCGGAGCCAGAATATTCTCGTGAGACGTCTTAAAGAGGAGGCGCAGATTCCTGAAGGAATCGCGAACGGAAGTAAAGACGCTCTGGCAGGTGTTGCTTGATACGTTCTTGCCGTCGACTGGGTGGCTGGTAGAGTTTATGGCAGTACTCTATGACGCCACACAGCGCGTTCATTCCGCGGGCCCCTCGCTTTGCGGCCTTCTTTCCAATGTGGTCTGTTTACCCCCTAGCGAGCGAACGCTGAATCCATTGAGGGCAATAGGAATAAAAACGCTGCCCCCAGCCAGCGTGGGGAACAGTGGGCAAGACCATTCACCACGCTGGCTGACAGGGGGGGGGCGCTGGGGCAGCGCTAATCATTATCCACGTACCGAGCCATAAGCGAAGATTTTCTCTCGGCAATAAATATAAAACTGTAATTGCGAGATATTTAACGTTTCGTTTGTTTTAGTCAAAAGTGAGAGACTCCGCCGTGTTTAGGGCAACCGACCCTTCGGTTTGCATGGCATGGCTGCCTTCTGGTTGCAGCGCTGAATGGACTTTTCCATCGATACCGCGACAGGTTGCCAATAAGGAGGAACTTTACGTATCCTCGCCGGTAGTGAGGTGCTCCGTTTTGTTTGATGACGACGTCAGGTTCGCCAGACCGAACGGCAGCCATACTGCCTGTGCGCGTTTTCTCGGGGGTCAAGGCGCTTCCCATGTAAAATCGCAACCCTCGCACGTCGCCTCGTTGCAGTCGAAACATCGCTGAGGAATGGTTTTGTCTACGTTGGCACAGATGTGTGCTGCGTAGCTTTTCGGCGAGAAATGTCGCAGCACCAGGGAGGCGCACCAGATTGCCGCGACGATGCCGATCTCCAAGACAATGAGCAACAAAAGTTCCGTAATGTTCATCGCACTCGAAAAGAGGTTAATGGTGAAAGCCGTTTGAGGATGGCCAGCCAGATTCTGGCTTGATTTCGCCGTCGACGGATCCTCTTATCAAAGTGACAGCCGGCTGGGTTGCGTGAAGGTGGCGATGGGTCATGTCCACTCTCGCCGCGGGAAACCGCGGGTGCCGGTGAACGGAGAACGAGCCGACGCCTGGCTGAGACACTGCCTCCATGGGAGTTGCGCACATGGCGGCCACCGCGCGACAGCTGTAGAAGGCATGCGCCGCGTCGAGCGGACGAGCATTAAAGGGCATCATTCCCTGGCACCCCATTTGTTCCTCATATAGTCGTCGTATTCGTCGACCTTGTGGTCATTGTAGAGCAAGTATACGAAATAATAGTCAATTATCCAGTCGAGTCTGCGCAGCGCCTTTCGCCAGGATATCCAGCGCGCGCCATGCTTTTCGTCTGCCGCGGTCGAATCCTTGCGGATTTCACCGGTGACTGCCTGGTAATGCCCCATGATAGAGTTCCCCCGTCATGCCTGCCTTGATCTTCATTGAAGAAGGTCGTGGGCATACCACACCCTTCCCCTCCAAGCTTCAGTACGCAAATTCGATGCCAACAGTTCCGAGTTGGGCTTTTGGACCGTAAATCGAGTGATGCCGCGCCATCGACTGGGTTCAATGAATGGATGGCGTCGCCGTTGAGAGTTCCCCTGCGAGAATGTCTCTCAGGGTGAGAGATATTCGCCGAGCCGGGAATGTTTCCTTGAAATGAGATAAAGGCGAGCATGGCTAAAAGTATCCCCTCGAGAAAACGTCACTATTTTTGATACTTGGGGGTTAAGGGACATTTCCTAGCGACATCTGGAAAATGACCCGTTTTTTGCTAACGAGGGAGGTGCAGGCCGATGACTATTCCGTGAAGGTAGGTAGCAGTCAAGCTGCGGACATCGGCGTCCTCGAGAAATTTGGAGATACTTATGGAGAACGTCGGCGTTGCGGGCACGCTTCACAGAGATGGGATGATGGCCGATGAGGCGAAACAATCCGCCATCGACCGGCTTTGCGGTTTGTGGTTTGCCGATGGTGTTTCGAGCCCTGTCTACCGTGTGCAGCAGGGAGGTGCGGGATGGAACTGGATCAGGGCTGAAAGCCCCATCCCGTACGGATTCCGTTGTGCCGAGACCATGGTCGTCGCGAGACAAGATGGCCAGGCGCCAAGGGCTGCTGGCCAGGGTCGAGCCGATGCTTGTGGAGCACAGGGCGAGGGCATGAATGAGGCTTCGACGGTGGGGATGTGGGAAACCGACTCGGCCGGCAGAACGATATTTGTGTGTTCGAAGTGGAGCGAGATCACCGGGTTTCCTCCAGAGAAGGCGGTTGGGCACGGGTGGCTGCGTGCGATCGACCCGGAGGACTTGGAGAGCGCCGCCCGGCAGTGGCGGCGTGCCGTTACCGAAAAACTCGCTTTTATCATCAGCGTGCGTTTCGTGCATGCTGGGGGCAAGGTCGTTCGCGCCCTGTGCCAGGCGGCACCCGTGATGGATCAAGGGGGGCAAGGGGTGCGATGGGTGGGAACATTGCTGGAGGTTCCCGAGGAAACCCGCACGGATCTTGGCAGGCCTACGGAACCCATGACGAGGGGAGGTTGGCGACAGCGGGCGAAAGAGGGGACGCACGGTATGCAAGGAGGAGGCCAATGAGATTCAGCG
>CAYSON010000366.1:2081-3956 GCA_964432635.1 uncultured Desulfopila sp. | reverse complement strand
CACCAGGCCGTCGCGGTCGCGGTCAAAGGGGCGTGGGGTGCATTGCGGCCTGTCGTTGAAGTTGACCGAGCGGGCAAGGGGATTGTCGAACACCGCCACGGTGGTGGTGTCGTATTCGTCGGCACCGCCGCAGAGCATGGCGTCCTGCATGCCATACTTGATCGTCTCGTAGCCGTAGCCGATGGACTGGCTGCTGGTGGTGCAGGCGGTGGAGGAGGCGATCACTCTCCCGGTGATGCCGAACATCCTGGTGATATTGACTGCAGTGGTATGGACCATGGAGCGCAGATAGTCGACTGAGCCGATGGTGGAGAACTTGCTGTCGAGTTCCTGAAAAAAGGTCTTGTAAATATCGCGCTGCACCGTGGGGCTGCCGTGGGTGGAACCAAAGGCGACGCCGAGGCGACCGGAGGAGATAAAGTCCGGGGCGAGCCCGGAACGTTCGAGCACGTCTTTCGCCACCTGGCAGGCGTAGAAGGCCACCGGCCCCATGGTTTTGCGGAAGTGGCGTTTGAACTGGAAATCGATGGGGTAGTCGATGGTGCCGAAGACCTGGGAGTGGATGCGCTGACTGAGCAGGCCGTCGTCGCGAAGTGGCCGTATACCGGAGCGGCCCTGGCGGAGGTTGTCGAGGATGGTAGCTTTGTCGTAGCCGATGGGGGTGATGGCGGAGCAGGCGGTGATGACGACGCGTCGTTTCATGGGGTGCCGAAGATGAGGGGTGGTTCCGGTCCGCTCGCCGGCGCCTCTGAAGGGCGGGGTGCGGGCTCAGCAATTATTGCGCGTGGCTCTGATCTCTTCGATATAGTTGACGATATCGTTGATGGTTCGAATGCTCATGGCCCGCTCCTTCTCCTCGCGGGTGAGCGAAAAGTTGAGGATGGTCATTTCGATCTTGCCCAGCAATTCGATGGCGTCGATGCTGTCAAAACCGTGGTCGTCGCGAAGGTTATCAGTCAGTCCGGGTTGTTCGAATTCAAAGTCTTCGGTGAGGATAGCAAGGATCTTCGCGGTGATGTCGTCTCTGGTCATGGCGGGGCGGAGGGCCATTCGATGGTGGCAAGGGCCTGAGGCTAAAAAATGCATTTATATTCAAAAGGTTGGCGTTAACGATCAACCTCCTGGGTGACAAGAATAGGGGATACTACACAGTTTTTACCAATTGCAAAAGAAAATATTGGTGGGGCGCCGGGCTCCCTCTAGTGGACGAAGCGGTCGAAATGGTACCACTGACAGGGATATCGGCGCAGGGCCTCCTCGAGTAACTGCGTGTACTCACGTGCCGCCGCGACAAGAGCCTGCTGTCGCAGGTCGCGGGCGGTCTTGGCGACGAAAATCGGTGGTGATAGGGGCAAATGGTAGCAGTTGGTGCCGATGCGAAATGCAAAGAAGATGAGAAGGGGGGCCCCGGAGAGTTGCGCGAAGATAAAGGGAGCGGCGGGTAGGTAAGCGGTGCCGCCGAGAAAGGGCACCTCCAGGCGACGCTGGTCGTTGCGCCAGACGATGTCGGCGGCCATCGACACCAGACCGCCGCGCTCAAGGACGCGCAGGGCCTCGACCGCCGAAAACGGCGAATTGTCCTGCTGATCGACACCGATGATCGACACGCCGCGCTGCCGCAGCCCCTCCTTCTGCGCCCCTTCCACCACCTCCTGGTCTTTGACACCCATGTAGAGAAGGAGTTGCAGGTCGCTTTTCCGTTCCTTTAACAGCGTTGCCGCCATCTCCCAGTTACCGAGATGCGACATGAGGAGGATGGCGCCGCCCTTGCCCATGGCCTGCTCAAGATGTTCCCAGCCTGTCGAGGTGAAATGGGCGGTTCGTCCCAGGCCGTGGAGAAAGCGGTCGAGGTGAATGGTGGTGAAGTTTTGGTAC
>CAYSON010000366.1:0-2071 GCA_964432635.1 uncultured Desulfopila sp. | reverse complement strand
CCGAAAGGTGCAGCAAAGGTGAAAAAAAATTGAGCGATCGGGAAAAAGTCGTTGGTAGAAACGACGACTCTCGCCGCGCTTATGCGAAAAGAAAAAGTAGCCGCAGGCGATGACCCTCGCCACAAGGGCAAAGAACCAGGGTCCGCAGAGTCGCGCCGAGCCGTGGAGGAGGCGGAGGTGCGGAGAGCTCATCGCCGCTCGCGCCGCAGCAGGCGGGCCCAGATGAGGCGGTTGAAGGTCGCCGAGTTGCGCCAGAAGTCGCGCCAGGGGCGGAAGTGGCTGATCCGCTCGCCTCGGGCCTGGTAAACCACGCTGATGGCCGCCTCGCGAACGGTCAGGCCTTGCAGATGAGCGCGAACGAGAATCTCCACCTCAAACTGGTAGCGCCTGGCCTGGACACCAAGGGAGAGTGCCTCCGGCAGAGGGTAGAGGCGAAAGCCTGACTGCGAGTCGGCAAGGAGTGGTCCTCCCGATGCCCACACCCAGAAGTTGGAGAATTTCCTGCCGAAGCTGCTGGTCCAGGGGACGTTAAGGTTGTTTTCCATGCCCTGTCGTGCACCGACCACCAGACAGCGGGCTCCGTCGCTGAGCGCCGCCAACAAGCGGTTGATATCCTCCGGGCGATGCTGGCCGTCGCCATCAAGGGTCACCGCCCAGCGATACCCGTCACCACTTGCGGCAGCAAAGCCGGTTAAAAGGGCCGCACCCTTGCCGAGGTTGTGGCGGTGGCGCAGCAGGGTGATGCCGGTGGTGCGGTCGAGCAGGGGAGCGGTGTCGTCGGTGGAGCCGTCATCGACGACGTAAATCGGCATGCCGACCTGCTTGGCCTCCTTTATCACCTCCGCCAGGTAATGCGGGTGATTGTACACCGGGATGATGACGGCGACCTGTTCCACCTTTATTCTCCAAGCGGCGGGGCCACCGCCAGCGACCAGGTGCCTGGCCCCATGTGGACCCCGGAGGTCAGCGACAGGGGAACCACGAGAATTTCGGCGGCCGGCAGCAAGCGGCGCAGCTGTGGCTCCAGCTGCTCTTCCAGCCACTCTTGGTTGTCCGAGTATTGCAGAATGAGCAATGGTGTGGCGTCCTCATGCCACTGTTGCTGCAGTCGATCAATGGCAAAGCGCACCTGGGCCTGGCGGCTGCGCACCACCCCGAGTTTTTTTACGCCGTCAGCAGTTGGGGTGATCACCGGTTTCATAGTGAGGAGATCGCCGAAAAAGCCACTTGCCTTGGAGACCCGGCCGCCGGCCACCAGATATTTCAACTCGTTAATGAAGACCAACTCCTGGCAGCGATCGAGCATCAACCGTGCCGTGGCCAACACTTCTTCCGCCGAGGGACAGCACGGGGCGCGCCGGGCGACGGCGATGGCAATGGCCGCCAGGCGGCCGGAGGCGGCGCCGGAGTCAAGCACGGTGAGCAGTCCCCCTAGGGGATCGCTCTCCCGCCAGGCGCAGGCCGCCCCGTGGTTTCCGGTGAAAAACGAGCCCACCGTCAGGTAGAGGGAAGGGCCGTATTGCCGGCAGATACTGCGGAAGTGTTGGTGCCGCTCGAAGTTTCCCGCTTGGGCGGTGGAAACCTTGGTCCCTTGGCGCATCAGCTGGTAGACCTCCGCCGGGTCACAGAGACTTTCCGGTAGCGATCGGTCGCCAATGACGACATAGCTGTCAAGCAGGCTGATACCAAGCTGGCGCGCCATTTGGCGTGGAAGTGAACCTGCGGCGTCGGTGATCAGGTGCAGTGGTGATGGTGGCTGGGTTGGCCGGTCATGGTGGGGCTGCGGCAGGAGGGGACTGTCCTGCCAACGCAGTACCCGGCCGCTGGTCTCGAGATGATCACGAAGGAGTTGCGGATGCCGGGTATGGATGTGGATCTTCAGGCGCTGGTGGTCGTCGAGCAGTACCAGGCTGTCGCCGAAGTCAGCAAGGGCAAGGCGCAGCCGGGCGTTGGCCTGCTCCTCTTCGCCATGTTCGAGCTCGACATCGACGCACCTGCCAGCGGGGGTCAGGGCACGATAGTCTGTGCTGATGCGCAGGGATCCGGCAAAGAGCTCGAGCACCGAAAGGTT
>CAYSON010000365.1:0-3958 GCA_964432635.1 uncultured Desulfopila sp. | reverse complement strand
CTGGCGGAGGGGCGGAATACTTCGGCGCCGAAGCGCGACATGTCAAATCGGGCGCAACCGGTAGCCATCATCTCAATGGCGCAGCAGGCGATGCCAAAAGTCAGCGGCCACAAGGAATTGGCTCGACCGACGCTGATCAGCTTGTCGGCGAGGGCAAACTGAACTATCGACGCTGGAATGTTTTGCGTTCCCACTTGAAGACTCCCTTAATCAATGCGTAGACAATGGCGAGCGTCAAAATCCCGACAAATAAAACAATCTCAACGAAATCGCGGATCGACGATGCGAACAGCGCATCGTTATAGGCTATAGCCACGGGAAAAAGAAAGAGGACATCAACATCGAAAGCGAGGAAGATCAGGGCATAGAGGTAGAAGACAACACCATAGCGGATCCAACTGTCGCCGATGGGGTCCATGCCGCATTCGATGAACTGCTTGCTTTTGTTGTTCAGCTGCCTGGTGGTCAGCGGCATGAAGAGATAGACGATCGCTATCGGGCCGAGGGCGAAGGCTAAGCCTCCGAGGGTGAATGCGGCAATCCACAGGACGTGCTCATGATACAGAAAAGTGGAAAATGGGTATTCCATGTGCGAGCCTCCCCTTGGAGCCGGTGTCGAAAAAAATTCAGTAATACCACCAGGCTACGTCTGTTATGGACTGCCTTTCAGGGATTTACCACGCCAGCACCTTATAGAATTGTCAATTGGCTGTCAATAACAAAGTGGCTATGGTGTCACAAAGTGAGATAAATGAGATTGCCTGTTATTATCGGGCAATTGATCAGGAAAAGTTACTTGTGTATATGACTGAAAATGATATAGTGGCGCGAGTTTTTAGGGTTTCTGAACAGGATTGATACACTTAAAGATAGTTTCGGTGGACGGTAAAAAAGATGTCTATCACCTTGCGACAACTTGAGATTTTTATAGCGGTTGCTGAAACCGCACAGGTCACCAAGGCCAGTAAAAAATTGTTTGTCACTCAATCGGCGGTAAGTATGGCCCTGGGGGAATTGGAAAACCAGCTGGGTGGCTCCCTCTTTGATCGCCATGGACGGAGTTTACTGCTTAACGCCCGCGGGCGCTACCTGCTGCCTCTTTCCAAGGATATACTTTGCCAGGTCTCCAATATCGAGACGATTATGTCGGAGCGTAACGACAAGCTCGACGGGCGCATCGAAATTGTGGCCAGCACGACGCTCGGCAATTACATCCTGCCCTATCTTATAGGGGCCTTCAAGAGGGTCCATCCCAACGTTCATGTCAACTTGCTGGTGTATAATACCCGGCATGCAGAGCAGATGGTGTTCGATAAGGAGATGGATGTGGGGTTTGTCGAAGGCCCCCTGCTGGGCCGGGAAGAAGTTGTCTCAAGACCATGGTTTGAAGATGAACTGTTGGTACTGTGCGGTCCCACCGATCCTCTTGCCCACAACGAGGTGTTCGATATCAAAAGGGATCTCAAAGGAAAACGGTGGATCATGAGAGAGAGCGGCTCGGGGACTGCCGCCACAATCAGGGAGAGATTCGGACCCTACATGAAGGACGTCAATGTGGTCATGGAGATGGGACATCCTGAGGCGGTGAAAAGGGCGGTGGAGTCAGGGGCTGGCATTACCTGTCTCTCTTCCTTGAGCATCTGTCGGGAGTCGGAAAACGGCTGGCTCAAAGGTTTGCGCATCGATGGGCTTGATATGCGTCGGCAACTCAAGATCATTCAGCGTCACGATCTGGTCGTCAGCGATGCGCTGCAGGAGTTTCTCGCTTTCTGCGATGTCATGTCGGTCTGTGACGACTCGCGGGTGTGTCTGTCCTCTCCGTGGAAGTTGCAATCGCTGCTGGCCAAGCACACTGCCCTCAAAAAAACTAATTGAGCGGGTTTCAATAAAGAACCCTGGTCAAACACAATCCGTGCGCCGGTGCCGTTGGTCCGGCCGCGGCCCTGTCCCTGGCCGTCAAAATGGCGGCGAATTCCTGTGGGGAGATTTTGCCCCGACCAGCTTCAAGCACGGTACCTACCAGGTTTCTTATCATATTGCGGAGAAAGCCATCTCCGTGAAAGTGCAGAGTCAGGCCGTTGCCGCCGTCGCTGACGAGGCAAGCCGCATGAATGGTGCGCACCGCCCCGCGCCCGGTTACTCTATTCTTGTCGCGAGTTCCTGCGTTTTCAAAAGAGGAAAAATCGTGGGTCCCCTGGAGCAGGCCAAGACAGTTGCTGATCCTCTCAAGATCCAGTGATCCAGGTACATGCAGGCTGTAGCGGCGCAGCCGCGGAGGATGGATCGGGCCATGAAAGATCTCGTAACGATACTCTTTGCCGATGGCCGAAAAGCGTGCGTGAAAGGAGGCGGCAACGTCATCGGCGGCAAAGATGCGAATGGCACCGGGAAGCATGGCGTTGAGGCCGCGGCGGAAGTCGGCAGGAAGGATCCTTGCCGCGGTGTGGAAGTGGGCCACCATGCCGTCGGCATGGACTCCGGCGTCGGTACGACCGGCACCGTGGAGGAAGATCTCCTCCCGGGTCATGCGAGCCAGCAGGGTTTCTATTTCACCCTGGATACTCGGGCCGTTGTTTTGTCGCTGCCAGCCGCAATACTCGCTGCCGTCATAGCCGATCACCATCCTGATATTTCGGGTTGTCGACATGAAGGGGCGAGATGAGCAGTATCAGGGAAAGAGAGGCACGATATCCAGAGCCGAAGTTTCCTCCAGACCGCACATCAGGTTCATGTTCTGCACCGCCTGGCCGGAAGCTCCCTTGACGATATTGTCGATGGCCGACATAACGATGATCCGTCCAGTCGCCGCATCAATCCTATAGGCGATGTCGCAGAAATTGGAGCCTCGGACATACTGTGTTGCCGGCAGGGCGCTTTTGCCGAGCAGGCGGACGAAGGGTTCCGATTGGTACTTGCGCTGGTAGAGTTGATCGACGGCGTCCTCGCCGAAACCGGGTTGGAGGCTTGCATAGACCGTACTGAGGATGCCTCGCGATACGGGGAGGAGATGGGGGGTGAAGGTGACACTCAGCGGAGCCCCGGCAAGCTTGCCGAGTTCCTGTTCAATTTCCGGAGTATGCCGGTGCGTCCGGCCGACCTTGTAGGGTCGGAAGCCATCGTGCACCTCGCAAAAGAGGCTGCCGGTCTGGGCCGACCGTCCGGCCCCAGAGGTGCCAGATTTGGAGTCGGCGATAATCGAGTTCGGGTCGATGGCGCCGGCCTCGAGCAAGGGAGCCAAGGCGAGGATGATGGATGTTGGATAACAACCGGGATTGGCGACGAGATCACAACGCTTGATGGCCTCCCGGTAGAGTTCGGGCAGGCCGTACACCGCTCTGCTGAGGAGGTGCGGCGAGGTGTGCGCCTGGTACCACTGTTCATAGACGGACACTTCAGTAAGCCGAAAGTCGGCGGATAGATCGATCACCTTCCTGCCTGCGGCGAGGAGTTGCGGTACCACATCCATCGCGGTCTTGTGGGGAACAGCGGTAAAAAAAATTTCCGCCCGTTGGCACAATTCCTTGATGCTTGGATTGTCGCAGACGATGCTCACCTGTCCACGCAGGTTGGGGAAGATTTCAGCCAGCGGGGTGCCGACGTTCTGACGGGAGGTGGCCGCCGTCAACTCCACGTGGGGATGGCGGGAGAGGATCCGTGCCAGTTCCGCCCCGGTGTATCCCGAGGCCCCGATGATTGCCGCTGTGATCATGACCGTTTCTCCCAATAGAAGAGACAGAACGAAGGATACGGTAAAAAATGACAAGGGGAATGACGGTTGGACCGTCATTCCCCTTGGAGTGTAACGTATTGTGATGCCTTTGCCCAGGCCGGACGGAGATTAGTCGCGAAAGACCCGGAGCGTAGTGCAGACTAACGCTTGGAGAACTGGAACTTGGCCCTGGCGCCTTTCTGACCGTATTTCTTCCGTTCCTTCATGCGCGGGTCACGAGTCAACAGG
>CAYSON010000364.1:0-4037 GCA_964432635.1 uncultured Desulfopila sp. | reverse complement strand
AGACAAATAATCCGCGTCACCTGCTGGCGCTCAAGCTCCCGCTGCACCGCCTCAAGAGCCTCGAGGTTGCCATGGATGTCGGATAAGATAGCCACCCTCATTAACAGCCGAGCTCCCTTCTCTTTTCCTCCAGTTCTTCCCAACGCTGAAAAAGGCGTTCCGTTTCGCCGCGCGCCATTTCCAGCTTCTCCCAGCAGGCGTTCACCCGCGCGGCGTCGGCGACCACTTCCGGGTGCTGCAACTCCCCTTCCAGTGTGGCAACAGCCTCCTCGGCCCGGGCGATGCGTTCCTCGATGGTGTCGTATTCGCGCTGATCCATATAGGAGAGACGCCCCTTTCCCTTAACCGCCTGGCTCGCCCCGCCATTTCTGTCGGAGGCCTTGAGGCGGGCCGCCTCCTTCTCCTCTGGCTGGGGGAGGTCCTCCAGCCACTGGCGATAATCCGCATACCAGCCGACGCCGTTGTTTACCCCAAAGCCGATCAAGCGGTGACAAACGCGGTCGAGCAAAAAGCGGTCATGGGTGACCAGCACCAGGGCGCCGGGAAATTCGAGCAGAGCCGCTTCCAGCACATCAAGGGAGGGAATGTCGAGATCGTTGGTGGGTTCGTCGAGCAGCAGGATATCGGCTGGTTGACGCATGAGCATGGCGAGAAGGATGCGCGCCTGCTCGCCACCGGAAAGACGACCCACCGGGGTCTCCAGCTGATCGGGACGAAAGAGGAATTTTTTGGCCCAGCTGACCACGTGCAGGGAACGGCCGCCATAGACAACGCCGTCGCCGTCCGGGGCCAGGGCGCGGCGCAAGGTCTGGTCGGGGTTGATGGAGCGTCGGTCTTGCTCGAAGGAGATGATCTTAACATTATCGGCGACAGCAATGGTACCGGTATCAGCTTGCATGCCCCCCTCGCCAGCAGCAGCGGCGATGATCGCCATCAAGGTCGACTTGCCACAACCGTTGCGACCGACCAGGCCAAGGCGCATGCCGGGGGAGAGGGTGATGTCGAGGCCGCTGAACAGCGTTCGGGATCCATAGGACTTGCTCAACCCCACCGCCTCGAGAAGCTTTTTCGTTTTGCGTCCGGTGGCCTCGAAATCGAGCTGCACTTCGGAAAGCGAACGGTTGCGGGCCTTGACCGCCGCCAACTCTTCAGTCAGCTTGTAGGCCTCGTCAATACGGTACTTGGCCTTGGTGGCCCTCGCCTTGGGCCCCCGCCGCAACCACTCGACTTCACGCCGGGCGCGATTGGCCAGCCGCTCCTCCTCCTGCTGCTGCCCGGCGAGCACGTCGTCCCGCACCTCAAGAAAGCGGCTGTAGCCGCCGGCCACCTGCAGGGTGCCCTCGGGGTAGAGGCTCGACAATTCGATCATCCTGGTGCAGCAATTTTCCAGGAAATGGCGATCGTGGCTGACCAGGAGGCAGGCGGCGGAGGTGGCTAGCATGCCTTCAAGCCAAAGAATGCCCTCGATGTCGAGATGGTTGGTGGGCTCGTCGAGGACCAGAACATCCGGCTCATTGAGCATCGCCCGGCAAATAGCCAAGCGTTTGCGGCCGCCCCCGGAGAGGTCGGCGACGGCAAGCTCCGGGTCGGAGAATTCGGCGCGGCTTAGCAGGGTACGCACCCGGTTGGCCTTGGCACCGTCGTCGAGGTCAAGGTCGACTGCGGCAGCCATCAGGTTTGCAAAAAGGCTGTCCTTCTCAGTGAACTGGTCCTCCTGGGCAAGATAGCTGAGACGCAGAAATTTGCGGAGCACCACCTGGCCGCCATCTGCGTCCTCAAGACCGCAGATGATCTTGAGCAGGGTCGATTTGCCGGAGCCGTTGGGCCCGATGATGCCAATCTTCTCCCCTTCAGCGACGGTAAAGCTGATGTTCTGAAAGAGATTCTGGGCGCCGAATGCCTTGGTGATGGCTTTGCAGGTGATGAGATTGCTCATGGTAAAGGAGGAGGTGATGTGCCGTTGTGGAAGCGGCGGCAATCCCTCGAATGTTCTCAGTTAAGAAAAATTAAATAATGTAATTACAGCACATTATGGAAGTGCCCCTGAGGCTGCCGGGCGAAGATTTGTTGTTGCGGAATTTGCCTCACCTTAGTATAAACGATAAAATTTCGACGTTTTGGTGACGACCGCCAGGCCCGGCAAAACTCAAAGGAAGGCTCTTGCCGCCAGCCCGGCCGAACCTCCGCAGGACAAAGAAGGGCACGGCGCAGGCCTTGCCATCATACTTTTTGTCGCCCTGCTTAACAATAGTTTTGGACCATGAACGAGTCTCTCCACCTCATCATCGCCGGCAATAAGGGGCGGATCATCAGCCTGCCGCTGTCGTGCAGCAAGATGCGGCTTTCCGTGGCCTTGGCTGGCGTGGTCTTCCTCACCCTTTCCATCGCCGGTCTTTTTTCCCTGACCCTGCTCCGGGAAAACCGCAACGTCTCCACCCAGCTTGACGACCTGCGCGAGCAACTGCGCACCAGCGCCGAGGTGATCTCCTCCATGCGGCGTGACGGCGAGGAGCAGCAATTGCGGCTGAGCCTTAAAGTCGCCAAACTCGAACTGAGCAACGTGCAGCAGGCGGTGGCCTTCAAGGAGGAGAAGGAAAATATCCTCTCCACAGCCGTCAACGAACTGACCGAACGAAGTGAACTGATCGAGAAAATGATCGACTCCATCGGCATCGAAGTGCCGGAGGTGGCCAAGAACGACAGCAGCAACAGCGGCGGGGTCTTCATCGCCCACCCCGACAATGATCGCGACTCCCTGATCAACCGCGCCGACCGCTATCTCAAAACCATTCGTTTCCTCCCCCTCGGCCGCCCGGTGGACGGAGCCGTCACCTCCGACTACGGGAAACGCTACGACCCGGTCAACGGCAAATCGGCCTTCCATACCGGCCTCGATTTCCGCGCCAAACCCGGCGACAACATCTACGCCACCGCCGACGGGGTGGTACAGAAGGCCTTTTACAACGGCAGCTACGGGAATTTTGTGCTCATCGACCACGACAACGGCTACTCAACCGCCTTCTCCCACATGAAAAAATTCGTGGTTCGCTCCGGCGACAAGGTGCGCCGCGGCCAACTCATCGGCCTTGTCGGCAACTCCGGACGCTCCACTGGTCCCCATCTCCACTACGAGGTGCTCCTCGATGGAGAACCCATTGATCCAGAAGTCTTTATGAAAGTCGCCGGTGCAGCGGAAGCGGTCGGCCCCAGTACGGAGAAACGTTAATTATGGGAATGTTTGCGAAAAATTCCACTGCTGACCAAGACATGAAAAAAGTTGAAGCCGAGGCCATCTCCTCGATCATCGACAAGACGATGATCATCACCGGGGGCATAGCCTTCAAGGGCAAAGCCCGCATCGACGGCGTCATCAACGGCAACATCGAGGGAGAGCATCTGGTGCTGAGCGAAACCGGCCGGATCAATGGCGATATCGTGGTAGTTTCCTTTAACTGCTACGGCAACATCGAAGGCAACATCAAGACCAGCATGCTGACGGCGCGCAAGAACTGCTCGATCAAAGGCAAACTCGAGGCCGGCAGTCTCACCGTCGAATCGGGGGCGGCCATCCAGGGCGAAATCCGCGTGGCCGTCGACGGCCAGCGGATGCCGGCATCGGAAAGTGACGGCGACCTCAACTGAGCCCCACCCTTCTTTGGAAATTCACCCTCCACCCATGATCCAGAGAAAAGTCGGCAACCTGCTGCGCTGCCCGCACTGTGGTAACGATCGAAGCTTCTTCGAAATCACCGACGATGTCATCACTACCACCCACTACGCGCAGAACCCGGATGGCAGCTTCACTATCGAGGAACAGAGCTCCCAGGCCCTCGGAGATGTCAAGCTCTTCTGCGGAAACTGCGAGGAAGACCTGACGGTCTTTCACCAGCGCTTCTCCGAGATGATCTTTTAGCAGCCAGGGTTCCGCTTTTCAGCGCCCCTGCGGCCTCAACGAAAGGGCCGCCCAAAGCAACCACGCAAAAAGGGGGAATGGCTTGCGCCATTCCCCCTTTTTCAAGCGGTAGGAAAACGTCGTG
>CAYSON010000363.1:0-4082 GCA_964432635.1 uncultured Desulfopila sp. | reverse complement strand
TATATTGGCGGAAAGTTCTTCGTTTCTTAACAATATCTTGCCGTCTTGCTCCGCCCTCTGTAGCCGCTATGCAAAGCGGTTCAGGCGAAAGAGGGCGAGGGATGGCAGAAAACTCCACTCGCAAGGAAGAGAGCCATGGTCAACAAAGTTATCCTCATCGGCAATCTTGGTGCCGATCCCAAAGTCAGTTATACCCAGAGCGGCACGGCAGTCGCCACCCTCAGCGTTGCCACCAATCGTCGGGTCAAGGACAAGGAAGGTAATTTCCAGGACGAAACCGAGTGGCATCGCGTTATTGTCTGGGACAAGACTGCTGAATTTTGTGGAAATTACCTTTCCAAAGGCGCAAAGATCTACGTCGAGGGCCGGCTGCAGACACGAAAGTGGAAGGACCAAGCCGGGGTCGATCGATACACCACAGAAATCGTTGCCACCACCATTCAAAGCCTGACACCTCGCAGCGGAGACGGGGCCAGCGGTGGCAGTTACGAACAACCGCCTTTACCGTCCGAACCTTTCGGCGGTATGATGGGTGGAGGGACCGGAGAAGACGTCCCGTTCTGAATACCAGGTGATTGGAAGGGGAATGCCGCACTTAGGTAGGGCTAAGAGCGAACATTTCCATTGCAAACGTTGCTGATCAAGGCAAGGGGAAGGTGTCCCGAAGGAAGGGCGCATTCCCCTTTCTTATGCCATGACATCCGGCGGAGTATAGCCGCCACCGTTGACGCCACCAATGTCCGTCCCTATTATTAGTTCATGTTAGCGAGAGGACGTGTGAATTTTGCCATTAATGAAAATGAATTGCGATGGACTACTATGAATTGCTTGGGGTGAAGAAGGAAGCAAGCCCCGCCGAAATCAAAAAGGCCTACCGTAAACTGGCGATGACCTACCATCCCGATACAAACCAGGGAGACCAGGGTGCCGAGGGAAAGTTTAAGGAAATCAACGAAGCCTATGCCGTTCTCTCTGATCCAGAGAAGAAGCAACAGTACGATCTCTACGGTTCAACTGATTTCCATCGCCGTTTTTCGCAAGAAGACATCTTTCGCGGATTCGATCTCAACGATGTCCTTCATCAGTTCGGTTTCGGCGGTGGGCAAGGCTTTCGTGCCAACGTGGGCGGCAACGGTTTCACCTCGTTTTTCAATGCCGGAGGCGGCGGTGGCTGTGGCGGTGGTTGTCACAGTGTGCCGGAACGGGGTCAGGACATGACCTACCAGATCACGGTAAGTCTCGAGGAGGTCCTCAACGGGGCCGAACGTACCATCAGCCTGCGAAAAAACGGCACCAGCCAAAATGTCTCGGTAAAGATTCCTAAAGGGATTGAGGACGGCAAGAAGCTGCGTTTGCAGGGCAAAGGTGGAGTTTCGCGCAATGGTGGCGCCCCCGGTGATCTCTATCTCAAAGTGGAGATAGCCGGCAACGACAGCTTTACCAGGGAAGGTGACGATCTCGTCACCGAGAAACTTATCTCCTTCAGCGAGGCCTGCTTCGGTACGACGCTCGAGGTGGAGACTCTTGAAGGCAAAAAATTCAACGTCAAGATCGCCTCCGGCACCACCCATGATTCGCGGCTCCGTCTTAAGGGCTATGGTTTGCCGATCGGACCGATGGGAGAGCGCGGTGATCTCTATGTTAAAATTGCCGTACGTGTACCAAAGGAGTTAGACGAAGAGCAGGAGAAGGCGGTTCAGGCCTTGCGTGATTGCGGGCTATAAATGCTGATATGCAGCTGGTAGTGAAAATTGACGCGGCCCAAGAACCTTACGGTTTTTGGGCCGCGCTTTTTCTCTGTTCAATACTTGCTGTCGGCGTAGGTTAGCCAGCCTCCCGCCGCCACCAATTCCTTGTCGAAGGAATTGAGGGAGAAGCTGCACACCACGGGTGGTTGCCCGGGGGAGTCGGAGCTGGCGGTGAGGCGATCGTGCTCGAGGTCGATGGCGACGCTGATAGCCCCCTTCATGGTAAAAAGAGCGTTTATTTGCGCATGGTCGAGTTCCACCGCCAAGATGCCGCAGTTGAACATGTTTTGTCGAAAAATGCGGGCAAAGCTCTCGGCGATAATAACGTTGATATTATTGACTTCGAACACCCAGACCGCATGCTCCCGTGAAGACCCGCAGCCGAAGTTGGCACGGGTAATCACTACCCTGGTCGTGGCCAAAATGTCGGCCGCTGGGGCAAAGGCTTTACCATCCAAAAGAAGGTCCTCAAGGAGATGTGACTTAAGTGCTGTTTTGCTGGCTTCAGTGAGATATTTGGCCGGAATGATCTCGTCCGTGTTGATATCGTTTCTGTCGAGAAGAAGAGCGGGACCGCCGAAGTGTTTCATTGCTGGTGTTCCTTATAAGTGTTGAAGCCCCGGGGATCGGTGATGACACCGGCCACCGCCGTCGCTGCCGCCGAGAAGGGACTCATCAGGTGGACCATGCCGCCCTTGCCCATTCGCCCGTTGAAGTTGCGGTTGGTGGTGGAAGCGCAAACCTCTCCTTCCGCCAGCACGCCGCAACTCATGCCCAGGCAGGCGCCGCAGGTGGGGTTGAGCACACAAAAGCCGGCGTCGAGGAAAATGGCGATGATCCCTTCCTCGAGGGCCATACGATAGATGAGTGGTGTTGCCGGGGTGACGATGCCGCGCACGCCTGTGGCCAGCTTTTGTCCCTTGAGGATGGCGGCAGCATCGCGCAGGTCTTCGATGCGGCCATTGGTGCAGGAGCCGATATAAACCTGGTCCACCGGGGTGCCGGCCATCTCGACGATATCTTTAACCTGATCCGGCTTGTAGGCAAAGGTCACCTGCGGAACAAGATCGGTAACGTCAAGGCTCAGGGTGTTGTCGTATATGGCGTCGGGGTCGGAGTGCCAGCGGCGGAAGTCTTCGACTGCCGTCTCCAGGGAGGGATAATCGCCCTGGATAAAGGGCCACAGGTATTCGGCGGTGACGTTATCCGGCATGCAGACGCCGCAGGTGGCACCGGCCTCGACCGCCATGTTGCACAGGGTCATGCGTGCGGCCATGGAAAATCCATCGACCACCGGACCGGTGAATTCGAGAATTTTATCGGTGGCGCCGTTGACCGATATTTTCTTGATGATGGCAAGAATCACATCCTTGGCGGTTACTCGCGGCTGCAGGGTGCCGGTGATGTTGACACGGATGGTTTTGGGAATGCGGAAGGAGCAGACTCCCTTGTAGATGCCGACCTCGAGGTCAGTGGTGCCGACCCCGGCGGCAAAGGCCCCGAAGGCCCCGTGGGTGCAGGTGTGCGAATCACCCATGATAACCGTGTAACCAGGTCGAACAAAGCCTTTTTCCGGAAAGAGGGCGTGACAGACGCCGTTTTCGCCGATATCGAAAAAGTCTTTGATGCTGTGTCGACGCGCCCACTCGCGCATGATCTTGCCTTGCAAGGCGGTTTTCGAATCCTTGGCCGGAGTAACATGATCGATGACTGCCTTGATCTTGGTGGCATCGAAAACTTTGTCCATGTTCTTTGCCATCAAGTCCATGATGGCAATCGGCGTGGTGATCTCATGACACATGACGACGTCGAGATCGAGAATCATATTGTCTTCGGTTGGTTGATCGCGCAGGTGCGCCGCGAAGATTTTCTCAGCGAGAGTTCTTCCCATGGCATATACTCCGAGAAAAGGGGTGGAAGCGCCCGCCGGCTCCAGGTGTGGAGCGGGATGGCCTGTTGCTGCCGGCAAAGCGTGAAAAATCGACATCCTACAAAAAAAAGTGTAATCTGGCGAGAATATTATGGCCGATTCGGGGACCAGCATGTCCAGGAATCGCTGGCCAAAGGCCGCTTCACCGCGGAATGGAGAAAAGATGGATCGCAACCGGACGGCAAGTTTGTTGCTTTTGCTGTGTGGCCTGGCATCCGCGCCCTGCTGGGCTGCCCATGGAGTCTCCCTTGACAATCAAGTCAAGTATCCCATGGGGTTCAGCCATTTTGACTACGCCTCTCCCCAAGCGGTCAAGGGCGGGACACTGGTGCTGCACGACATCGGCAGTTTCGACAAGCTCAACCCCTTCACCCTCAAGGGCGAGGCACCGTTGCGACTGGAGA
>CAYSON010000362.1:1533-4099 GCA_964432635.1 uncultured Desulfopila sp. | reverse complement strand
GCTCTCTTGGGAGTAGGACCAATAGGTCATATCGCTCTTGTATTTATAGTTGAACATATCTACGATTTTAATGATGTGCTTACCCGCAAACGGAACTATCGAGTCGTCTTCCTCTCCGTCAATGATCGTCCCAAATATCCGGCTGTTAATGATGACACGAGTGCGCATGAAGGCTTCGAGAGTGGCGATGCGGGCGAATTCGGGGATGGCGGCCTGGAGGGCTCCCGTCTCCAGCATCGCCTCGAGCACCGCCCGGCAATCCTTGGCCTCGGTGAGAATGGCACAGAAGGTCTTGGCAAATCGCGGCGAGCTGCGCACCTTGTCATCGATCAGGGCGACACTGGCGGCAATAATCTTGCTGGTGCGGTGATGCAACGCCACACCAGTCCTGGCCATGGCCAGAAAGATCCGCAGCAGCAGCTGTGGCTTGGCCTCGAGCATGGATCTTGCGGCGGTGAGATGGAGGCGCTCGATTTTGATCTCGATCCCGGCCTCGATCACCTTGTCGGCCACCACACCGCCTCTGCCGGCCAGCCCCAAGACCTCGTCGACATGATCGAAAAAAAGATCGGAGATAACGCTGACCTTCTGCAGGGCCCCGTACACCTCGCGCATAAAGCGCTCGACGCCAAGGATGCCATCGACGCCAACGTGACCGAAGGCCGAGGCTACCTCGCCTTGTTGTTCGAAATAGAGTTGATCGGTCTTACGCCGCGCCAACATGTGCATATAGCTGCGCAACCGCACCAGCACACTCCGTGCCTCGGCGAAATCGGCAAGCTCGTCGGGGAGCAACAGCCCAGCCTCGCCGATGGCGCTAAGCCCTTGCAATCCAAAAACCACTCGCGCCGTCCACAGCATCGCCTGGATATCACGCATGCCGCCCCGTCCTTCCTTGACATGGGGTTCAAGCAGATAGCTGTGGCTGCCGAAACGCTCGCGACGGCTGCGCCGGTGGGCCTTCATCGTCTCGACGAACTCCTCGCGCCTGCCCTCGACAAAGTTGCGGATAAAGGTGGTGAGCAGTTCAGCGAATAGCATCGAGGAACCGGCGATGAGACGGGCATCAAGCAGGGCAACGAGAAAAAAATAGTCCTGCGCCGCTTGAGTCATCGACTCATCGATGGTGCGCACCCCGTGCCCCACCTCGAGACCGAGATCCCAGAGGGGATAGAGGACGCCATCGGCGATCCCGCCGATGGCGCTCCCCAACCGCGGCCGGTAGAGGATCATCAGGTCAACGTCGGACCACGGAAAGAGCTCTTCGCGCCCATAGCCGCCCAAGGCCACCAAGGCCACATCGCCTTCTGTGGCCGGCTCGGCGATTTTGGCAAAACTCTCGGTGATAAAGCTGTCGACGGCGCGGCTATGGCGACGGAGTTCGTCGTCGCCGCCGCGACCGCTCAACCACGCCGCCTGCAGGGCTTGACGCTGCTCCTTGTACCTGGCGAGGAGCACCGTCACACCGCGTCGCGATTCTCTTCCCCGGTTCGCACCCTCACCACCCGCTCGATGGGCAGCACAAAGATCTTGCCGTCACCGATCTTGCCGGTGTTGGCGGCAACACGAATGGTCTCCACCACCTGGTCGGCCTGTTCGGCGGGGACAACAATCTCAATCTTCATTTTAGGAATGAAATCAACAACGTATTCGGCACCACGATAGATCTCGGTATGCCCCTTCTGCCGTCCGTAACCCTTCACCTCACTGATGGTCATGCCGGTTATGCCGATGCCGTTCAAGGCATCCTTAACCTCATCGAGTTTGAACGGTTTAATAATCGCCTCAATCTTTCTCATCGCTTCACCTCGCTAGTGCTGTTATCGCTCTTTCGCCGCAAGACGCTCTCGCTTGACCAAAGTGTAACCTTAAATCAACTTCCCTCAAGCGGCAAGCGCCACTTTGGATAAGCGGCATGACAAAGCTCAATTATTGTAAGCGGTTTCCGAATGCTCGGCACTGTCCAACCCCTCGACCTCGGCTTCTTCACCAAGGCGCATCCCCAAAAGTCCGTGCACCAGCTTAAACAGCACCCAGCTGACGGTAAAGGCGTAGCCGACCACCACCACCGTTCCCAGGGCTTGTTTCGCCAACTGCGCCCCGCTTCCCGCCAAGAGGCCATCAGCACCGGCGGAGTTGACCGCAGTGGTGGCAAAGATACCGACACAGAGAGTACCGAGAATGCCACCGACTCCATGAATACCCACCACATCCAGGGAGTCGTCAAGCCCCAGCCGTGCCTTGGCATTGACGGCAAGAAAACAGAGCACCCCGGCGAGGATGCCAATGACGATGGCCGCATTGGGGCTGACGAAACCGGCCGCTGGAGTGATGGTGGCGAGACCGGCAATGGCTCCGGAGGCGGCGCCCAGGGTGGTGGCCTGCTTGCGCGTCAACCACTCCATGGCCACCCAGGCGAGCATCCCGGTCATGCCGCCAAGATGGGTGGCGACAAAGGCGGTGACCGCCAACTCGTCGGCGGCCAAGGCCGAGCCACCATTAAAACCGAACCAGCCGAACCAGAGCAGGCCTGTACCGAGCATGGTCATTGGCAGATTGTGGGGCA
>CAYSON010000362.1:0-1523 GCA_964432635.1 uncultured Desulfopila sp. | reverse complement strand
CGGCGGCGCCGCAGGTGGCGTGGACCACCAGGCCGCCGGCGAAATCGAGCACCCCTCGTGCCGCCAGCCAGCCACCTTTGCCCCATACCCAGTGACAGACGGGGTTGTAGACGAAAATGGCCCACAGCAATGAAAAGATCAAAAAGGGCACGAAGCGTACCCGCTCGGCGAAGGCGCCGGTGATCAGGGCCGGGGTAATGATCGCAAACATGCACTGATAGACCATGAACACCAACTGCGGCACGGTCTTGGCGTAATCTGGGCTAGGAGCGGTGGTGACCCCGGCCAGGGCGAACCAGGAGAGATCCCCGATCATCCCGCCGACATCCGGTCCAAAGGCCATCGAGTAACCAATATAGACCCACTCAAGCGTAATGACCGAGATGAGAATAAGGCTCTGCAGAATAGTACCGAGCACGTTCTTCTTGCGTACCATGCCACCATAAAAGAGCGCCAGCCCCGGTGTCATCAACAGCACTAACCCCGCCGCCGCCAAGAGAAATGCGGTATCCGCCTTATCCATCGTTGTCTCCTCCAGTTATGTTTGCCCCTTTGGCGAGCGGACCATGTCGACCACCCCAGCCAAGCTTTGACGACATATTTGTAACAATACATCGTTTTTGACACTTCCGGAGACATCTTAAATCAATCAGTGTGCCATCATCGGTTAAAAATCGGCATCACATTGATATATTTTGTATTTATAGCAATTTGTTGGTCATCTCAATTACTGATATCTGACATATTTGTTATTTATCTTCGCTTTTATGACATTTCTGTTCGCCAGAGACACTTGACTTCGGTACTGCGTTTTCTCCCTCCAAGAGTTTACAATCACCGGGGAAAAAGGTATGGTCAGCAATCATGACCACCTTTTCTCCTCCAAAATCTGGCTAAGACATCATGCGCTACAACGGGACACCCTACCGCACCATATGGCCGGACCCGCAACACCCGGGCCGCATCTGCATCATCGACCAGCGGGCCTTGCCCTTTGACTTTATCGTCGAGAATATCTCCACTTCGCAAGAGATGGTTCAGGCCATTGGCGACATGCACGTGCGCGGCGCCGGATTAATCGGCGCTGCCGCCGCTTTCGGTATGTATCTGGCAACACTTGAGGCCCCCGACAGCACCTTCAGCGAGTATATGCAGAAGGCGGCTCGCCGTTTCGATGCCAGCCGTCCCACCGCTCGCAACCTCATGTGGGCGGTGGAAAAAATCCTCGAGGCCATCGCCGGCGGCGACAAACCGGGCACACAGCGCGACATCGCCTTGCGCACCGCCTGCGCCATCGCCGACGAGGACGCAGGGTTCTGCGCCGCCATCGGCAGGCATGGCGTGAAGATCATCGAAGAAATCAGCAAACAAAAAAGAGGCGCCCCGGTCAACATCCTCACCCATTGTAACGCTGGATGGCTGGCCTTTGTCGACCATGGCAGCGCCACCGCCCCGATCTATGCCGCCCGAGACGCCGGCATTCCCTTACATGTCTGGGTCGACGAAACCCGCCCGTGGAACCA
>CAYSON010000361.1:3130-4139 GCA_964432635.1 uncultured Desulfopila sp. | reverse complement strand
CCTTTCTCGGCGGCCTGTCGCTTGGCTATTTTCTCTGCGGGCAGATGACCGTCCGCGTGCGCAATCCGTTCCGGGGCTATGCCCTGCTCGAGGGAGTGATCGGCCTGTGGTGCCTCGCCTTCCCATGGATTTTCGCATTTGCCGAATCGCTGGTGCAAACCTGGAGCTTTGCCCCACCGCTGACGATCATCGTTCAGGGGCTGTTATGCTGCGCCCTGTTGATCGGCGTGCCCACGGTGTGCATGGGCGGCACCATCCCCTTTCTCACCATCGGATTGTCGCGCTCGCTCGGCGAAGCCACCCGAGTCCACGCCCGCGTCTATGCCATCAACACCGCCGGCGCCTTTGTCGGCACGCTGCTCGCCGGTTTCTACCTCATTCCCGCCTTTGGCCTGCCGGTCACGGTGAAAAGCACCGCCGTGGTCAATTGCCTTGCCGGCCTCTTTTTCCTGCTGCTCTCCGCCACCAGGGGAAAGGCGGCTGCCAGCGACTTGACGCCTGCACAACCCAGTGGCGACATGCCCCCGGAGCCCAGCGGGCTGCGCCACGCCCCGCCGATCCTCTACGCCATCGCCTTTCTCAGCGGCTTCTATGTCATGACGCTCGAGAACGTGCTCATTCGCATCACCAACCTCTCCCTGGGCAGCTCCTCCTACTCCTTTTCCCTGATCGTTGCCGCCTTTATTCTCTCCATCTCCATCGGCAGCAGTCTCGTCGGCCGGCTGCGACAATGGCCGCTGCCCCTGCTCTTTATCAATCAGCTGGGGATCGCCGTCCTGCTGCTCCTGGTATATCTCACCCTCGACACCTGGCCCTACTGGGCGCATCTCCTGCGCATCTCCTTCCAGGACAATATCGCCGGCTTCTGGGCCTACTACTGTGGTGCCTTTCTCGTCCTGCTTGCCCTGCTGGTGGTGCCGGTGGGGCTGATGGGAGCCACCGTGCCGATCACCTTCCACGAGGTCAAGCGCGACCTCACCCATGTCGGCCGACACTCCGGGTTGCTTTT
>CAYSON010000361.1:0-3120 GCA_964432635.1 uncultured Desulfopila sp. | reverse complement strand
CTTCCCCCCTGGCGGCCGCCACCGCGTCCCTCCGAGTCGGGGAGCTCGCGTGCGCATGCGCACCAGCACCACCAGCAGCAGCATCGTCCGCGGACGTGGGTGAGCTCAGCCCGTGCGTGACGTAAGGCGACCGCCCGGCCACTGCGGCGTGGCTGGGTGGTGCTCGGGGGAATGGTGGCGGTGCTGGTGCCGATCATTGGCCTTTTGCCCGGTTCCTACGAGAAGAGCCGTTTTAAGATCGGCACCTTTCTCCTGCGTCACCCACAAGACGATTCCTTTTCCGGGCCGAGCGCTTTTTTCCGCAGCTTTTTCAAGTACGAAAAGCTTCATTTCTACCGTGACGGGGTCTCCAATACGGTGGCGGTAACCAGCCCGCTCGACGAACAGGGCCGGGAACAGCCGGCGCGCTCGATCATGGTCAACGGCAAGTCCGACTCCTCAACCAGGTGGGACACCCACACCCTCAAACTCCTCGCCCACCTCCCGGTGCTCTTCAGCCGGCACGAGCCGAAAAAGGCGATGGTGGTAGGCCTCGGCACCGGGGTGACCGCCGGAGAGCTAAGCCTGCATCCGGGCCTCGAACGCATCGAGGTGGCCGAGATTTCACCGACGGTGATCGAGGCCCTGCCCTATTTTGGTGACTTCACCCACCAGGTGCACCGTGACCCCCGACTGTTGCTGCGCCACGGCGACGCCTTCCGCATCATCGGCCGCAGTCAGGAGAAATGGGACATCATTATCTCCGAGCCCTCCAATCCCTGGGTCACCGGGGTGGATATGCTCTTCACCGATCGTTTTTACCAGGAAGTCCAACCTCACCTCAGCGACGGCGGCGTCTTCCTGCAGTGGGTGCAGATCTATAACACCTCCCGGGACGTGGTGGGCATGATCGTCCGCACCATCAGCGAGAAGTTCCCCTTCGTGCGGGTCTTTGTCGCTAACCCCGGCGATCTTCTCCTCATTGCCTCGCACCACGACCTCACTGCGGCCGATCTCGACCGCGCCGAGGCGCTGTGGCAAAGCAACCCGGCGATGCGCGACTCCCTCGCCTCCGTCGGCATCGCCTCCCTCAACGAACTGCTGCTGCGCGAGGTGTGGAGCCCGGAGTATATCAGGGAGAATTTCCAGCGTTACGAGGTGCAGAGCATGGATCACCCCAAGCTCCACTATCTCGCTGGAAAACACTTCTTTTTCGGCAACCACGTCAAGCTCCACTCGCTGCTCACCGCCAAGACCGCCGCCTATTGGTCTTCCTATGCCCTGGCCAGACGCTATGCCCATTGGCCAAGCCATTGCTTTGACAATACAGTCCTCGACAACGCCATCGCCGGCCTGAAACACGACACCCTGCTCGAAGCGCTGACCCCGCTCGCCGAGGCGGCGGCGCTGAAGGCGGTAAGCCTGCCCGGATGCCCCGCCGGCTTGGAATACACCGGCACCAACAACGACGGTACCCGTGCCTTGGCGCGACTCATCGACGGAACATAGCGGGACGAGGAGGAATGGAAGATGGCCGATCTCGGAGAGGAGCCGCCGCGCCAGCGGGCTGCCTCCCTGGTGGGGGTGGTGTTGCGCAACCGTAACTGGATCGCCGCCTACCCGGTGAACGGGCTGGTCGCCTACCTTGAAGAAGGCGCCCAGAACGGCGCGACGCCCGAGGAACGCAACTGGTACCTGCTGCAGAAGGCGCGCATTATCACCTCGGACGGCGCCCCGATAAAGGAAGTCCACGACCTGCTCGCCCGTGCTCATCGTGACAACGAGGGTCGCATCCGCATCGAGGCCAAGGATTCTCCCCTGCTTGAGGAGGTCGAAGGCTACGGCCGTTGACGCCAAGCCGGACCGAGGTCAAGTGTGGCGGCATCGCCATCGGCGGATGGATCAGGCAGGGATGCGCGCTTACCAAGCGGTATCTCCTCAATTCATCCCCGGCAGCACAAGCTGAGAACGAACAACCCTTGACAGCGCGATGCTGTGATGATTTGATGATTGAGATAGCAGAACTGGAGGTTCTGGCTGAGCGCAGAGAGGGAATAACCAACCAAAAAGGAGGATTGGCTAATGAATAAAATTATTATTGGTGCGACATTGCTGACTTTTATGGCCCTGCCGGCGCTAGCCGCAGAAAAAACCTGGCGCAGTGACGTGCAGCCGATCGTTACAGCCAAATGCGCTGCCTGTCACGGTGCCAAAGCGCCTGAATATAACGAATGGCGTTTGCTCGGTGAAGAGCAGCAAAAAACCGTCGGCCCGAAGATGGATACCTATCCTCACTTTATGAGTTATGTGGTGTGGCCGGCTACCGGGGCAATAATGCGGCGGCTCGACAATGTCAAACCCGGCAATATGTATCAATACCTTGGCGAAAACGATACTGAGCGAGCAGCAAACGTGACGACCATTAAAGAGTGGCTGGGAGAAGGCGCCTGGAACATGAACCGCTGGAAGGCGCGCGAGAATGTACCGGGTATCAGCAAGGAACAGCTGGAGTCAATCAAGGCGAAATACTAGCCACCTGCACGAAATTCCTCACAGAATGGTTTCTTGCCTTATGCAAGAAACCATTCTGCCTCAAGGTTGCCGCTCATCTTGCGCAGCAGTCACTCTCTGAATACGCTTCTCTACGCCTATTTCACCGCATAGTTAAAGACAAACTGCCGCTTGACTCCATCGGCCAGCTTGGTGCCGACCTCAAGGCGATAGGCGCCCTTGGTGGAGAGGGCCAGGTCGCCGCCGAACTGGCCTCCCATGGGCACCAGGGCGAGCGGCTCGCCCGGCTTGTCGCTGCCGGGGGCGGTGATACGCAGCGCCACCGTGCCCTGGGAGATGGGCTTGCCGGCAGCGTCGGTGAACATCACCATGAGATGATAATTCTCCTTGCGGCCGGCCTTGACCATGGCGGCGCCGACATCAGCGATATGGGCCATGGCCTTGACCCCTTCCTGGGTCACCTCCCCTAGCATCGCCGTGCCGCTCATCGCCGCATGACCTGCCATGGCCCCGTGATCGGCGGCCTTGGCGGGCTGGCCGTGAGCGCTATGATCCTGTCCGCTCTGGGCAGCCATGACACCACCGGGAAACGCAAAGATCACTGCGGCACAGAGAGTTGCGAGTTGCTGT
>CAYSON010000360.1:0-4148 GCA_964432635.1 uncultured Desulfopila sp. | reverse complement strand
GGACTCGGGGGCGATTTCCAGCTCCGCCCGATGGTACTGCTTCTTGAATAGGGCAAGAAAGTGGTGGACGAGCAGCGGCACGTCCTCGGCCATTTCCCGCAGGCTGGGCATAACGACGCTGACCACGTTGAGGCGGTAAAAGAGGTCGGCGCGGAACTCGCCGGTTTTGATCTTTTCCTCAAGATTCTGGTTGGTGGAGGCCACGACACGAACGTCGACCTTGATGGTCTTGTTCTGGCCGAGGGGTTGAATTTCCTTTTCCTGGAGCACCCGCAGCAGCTTGGTCTGTATCTGTACCGGGATGTCGGCGATCTCGTCGAGGAGGATGGTCGAGCCGTGCGCCTCGAGAAAGAGCCCCTTTTTTTCCTGGGCGGCGCCGGTAAAGGCACCACGACTGTAGCCGAACAGCTCGCTTTCCAGGACGTTTTCCGGTAGCGCCGGGCAGTTGACGACGATCATCCGCTGCCCGCGGCGGTGGCTGAGGTCGTGCAGGGCGCGGGCCGCCAGCTCTTTTCCGGTGCCGCTTTCACCGCGGATGAGCACGGTGGCGTCGGTGTCGGCGACCCGGGCCAGCAGATCGAGCACCCGTTTCTGCGCCTTGCTCTGGCCGATAAAGCCGGCCGGCCGCTCCAGTTGTTCCAGCTTGTCTTTGAGGGTGAGATTGGCGCGCAGCAGCGCGGTGCGCTCCAGGGAGTTGCGCACCACGCGGACGATGTGGTCCTTGTCGAAGGGCTTTTGCAGGAAGTCGTAGGCTCCGTCCTTGATCGCCTGCACCGCCATGTCGATGGTGCCGTACCCGGTCATGACGATCACCGAGACGGTGCGGTCGAAGGCCTGGATCTTCTGGAGCAGCTGCAGGCCGTCGAGGTCGGGCATCTTGATGTCGGTGACCACCGCGTCGGGGCGGCATTCGCCCAAGAGTTCCAAGGCCTTGAGTCCGGAAGGGGCGGTGACCACGCGGCAACCGCACTTCTTCTCCAGGGTGAGGCGAAGCATGGCCAGCATGTCCGGCTCGTCGTCGACGATCACCACCAGCTTCTTTTCCGGCGACGGAGGGGACGAGGCTGTATCGGTCATCGGCAATCCTTGCGGCAAAGGGGACGGGAGGGAGCGGAGGATTTCCGCCCACATTACTCACCATACCGCACCGGTCGGCCCCTCGGCAAGTCTCGGCTGCCCGTTGGTGGCGGTTTATGTACTGAGCACCAGGGCGACCTTGTCTTCCAATTCCTTTTTGTCGATCGGTTTGACGCAGTATTCCTCGGCGCCGAGGGCCAAGGCCTCGCGGGCGGTTTCCAGGGTGGGGTAGCCGGTGAGCATGATCACCTTGGGCGGCGGCTGCAGCCCTTTGAGAAAGGCGAGGACCGGGATGCCGCCGACTTTTTTGAGCTTGATGTCGAGGATGGCCAGGTCGAGACGAGTGGAGGCGGCAAAGGCCATGGCCTCTTCTTCCTCGCTGAAGGTATGGACGGTATGGCCCTTGCGGGCGAGAATCTTTTTTAGCAAGAGCACGGCATCGGGGATGTCGTCGAGAACAAGGATGGTGGCCATAACTATGTCTCCCGGCCCGCACTGTTGTCTATCGCCGGCAGTCGCAGATGAAAGGCGGTTCCCGGGCTGGTCTGGTGCACCGGCCGATGTGCCACCGGGCTCTCAACGATGATGGTGCCGCGATGCTCCTGGATGATGCCGTAGGTCACCGACAGCCCCAGGCCGGTGCCTTTTCCGACCTCTTTGGTGGTGAAGAAGGGATCGAAGATCTTGCCCTTGCTCTCTTCGGCGATGCCGCTGCCGCTGTCTTCGACGGACACCAAAATCTCCTCGCCGACTCGTTTCGTCTTTATCAGCAGGGTGCCGCCCTCGGCCATGGCGTCACGCGAGTTGATGAAGAGGTTGAGAAAAACTTGGCGCAGTTTTTCGGCATCGCCGACAAGGATCGGCGGCTCTGCGGCAAAGTTCCGCTCCACTGCTATCTTGTTGATGTTGAGGGTGTGTTCGGCAACCGCCAGCACCTCCTCGATCAAGGCGTTGAGGTCAAGGCAGCTGTTGATGCTCTCCGACTGGCGCGAGAACTTGAGCAGGTCGCTGACGATACGGCGGCAGGCCTTGGTCTGCCGTTCGATCACCTGCAGGTTGGTGCCGACTTCGGAGTTATCGGGAAAGTCGTCCTGCATCAACTGAGCGTATCCGAGGATGATACCGAGAGGGGTGTTGATCTCGTGGGCGACGCCGGCGGCGATCTGGCCGATCGAGGCCATCTTCTCGTGATTGATGAGCTGTTCGGTCATGGTGTGCAGGCGGGTCATGTCCTTGCCGATGCCTTCGTAACCGACGATGCGGTCGTTGTCGTCGTAGACGGCACTGGTGGAGAGCAGGATATGGCGAACAACGCCGTCATCGCCGCGCCATTTGAGATCGAAATCGCCGACGAAGCCCTGGCCGTGCAGCTGGTTGAGGTAGGCCTTGAGCACTTCCGGACTTTGCAAGAGTCGGGCTAGGGTGAACTCCTCCATCGGTGCCGACAGCCCGAGCAGGCAGATGCCGCTGCCGTTGATTTCGTTGATGTTGCCGTCAGCATCGGCAAAAAAGATGATGTCCTTGGAGTTTTCGAAAAGGTTGCGAAATTTTTTTTCCGAGGCGGAGAGGTTGCGGGTGCGCTCCTCGACAATGACCTCGAGGTTGCTGTTGAGGTCTTGCAGTTCTCGGGCGCTGTCGGCCAGTTTGGCGTTGGCTTCGGCCAGCTTCTTGGCCTCGCCGCCGATGGCCCGGTAGGCTGCTAAACCTTTGTAATAATATATGGTTATGGCGGCGACGGTGATCATCAAGACGGTGTTGAAGCCGCCGGAAAAGGGGGCGAGGCGTTGCCACACGGCCTCGCCGCCGTTGTAGACGAGGACGATGCGCACCAGGTGGCCAATCCCCCGCGAAAGGGAGAAGGCGGCCATGGCGATGGCCAGATAGAAAAGAAAACCCCAGATGAAGTTGTTGGGCTGCAGGCGGGTCAGGGCCCTGGCGTAAGCGAGGGCGACCCCGGCCAGGATTATGGCTGCGGCCGAGCCGAGAACGTCGACGCTGACCACCGGCAGCAGGGGTAGGCCGTTCACTGCCGTTCCTCCGCTAAGGTTTCGCGCAAGAAGGTGCGCAGGGCCAAGGCCAGAGCGGCCAGCGCCGGCACCAGCAGCAGATGGTCCATGGAGGTGAGGAGATAAAGGCTCTTGAGGAGGTCGAGGGGCAGCGCCAGCTGCTCGCGCCAGGTATGGCGCTCAAGGAAATCGGCAGGATCGAGGCGAAGGTAAACCTCGTGGCCGATGACTGCCATCAGGTTCCAGAGGATGGACAGCAGGCAGAACAGTTGCAGCAGCTTCCAGCCGTTGCTGGCTACCGGCGGTGTCCTGCGGGTATGCCACCACAGGTAGGCCAGGGCCACGGCAAAGAGCAGGTGGGCCATCTGGTGGACATACAGGCCCTCCGGCTCTCCATGCGTCTGTAGCGCATAGGCGGGATTTGCCGTCAGGAGCAGAAGGAGGCAAAGGAGAGGGACGAGGAGGGCGTTCGGCATGGCAGGCGTTTTGGTCCTTCTATGATGCAGGGATCCACAAGGCGCGCCGAGGTCTCGGCAAATGGCCTGGGACAAGGGCAGCGATTCGGGTATACTCCTCACCCACGGCCGGAGATCTGGTTGAAGGCGTGGCTGAAGAATGGGAATGGTGCAGATCATGGACAGGCAGAAGGACGCATACTTTACAAGAAACGTCGGCGGCGTGGGCGCCGTCGAGTTCTTTTGGGGCCTGGGCTTTCCCATCGTCATGGAGTCAACCTTTCTCCAGCTCTTTCTCAAGAAACTGGGGGCGTCGAGCTTCGCCATCGGTATCGTCCCCTCGCTCTTTATTCTCGGGATTTCCATAGCCCCGCTTTTTGCCGCCTACCTGAGCTATAGCTATGTGCGCAAGAAGCCTCTGGTGGCGGCCCTCCACGTCATCTCCGGCCTGGCGGTGTTCCTCTTTGGCGTTATCCTCCACGGCCTGCATGACCCGGATCTGGTTCTGACGGTTTTTTTTGCCACCTATTTGCTGTTTTCCCTTTGTCTCGGCCTGGCTATTCCGATGTGGCTCGACTACGTTACCCGCATCTTTTCAGAGAGACGCACC
>CAYSON010000359.1:0-4178 GCA_964432635.1 uncultured Desulfopila sp. | reverse complement strand
CGCGCTTGGAGGCGCAATGCCCGCTGCCGAAGAACCGCGCCTACGTCAAGGAGACATGGGGGGAGGAGGCGGTCAGCGAGTTTTTCCTCCACGTCGTGGAAGACCTGTTGATGAAGGAGATCGCCGTGCTGGTTAAGGCCGGAAGCCCCGAGGAAGCGGTCAGGCACAGCACCGAGGTGGCCCGCAAGGCTCTCGAGATCGTCAGCCGGGTGAAAATTCCCGTCAACAAGCATCTGCTTGCCCGCGGAGCCATTTTGCATGACCTCGGAAAGGCCAAGACCTACGGTATGGAGCACGGGGAGATCGGTGCGAAAATGGCCGAGGAACTGGGGCTCGAGGAGGAGATTCGCCAGATCATCCTCAAGCATATCCGTGGCGGGATGACCGCCCCGGAAGCCGAGGAACTGGGGCTGCCGGTGCGCGACTACACCCTGCGCACGCCGGAGGAAAAGCTTGTCATCTATGCCGACCGCATGGTTGATATCTATACCGACGGCATCGTTCCTGATGCCAATGAGGCCATGGCCGAAAACCAATTTGCCGAGATCCTCAAAACCTATCCCAAATACGGCAAGAATCCCGCCACCCTGCAGCGCTACCTGGCCCTGCACGAGGAGATTCAGGGCTGGATGAGTTAGACAGAGCACAGATCCCGGAGCAACTTGCAGCTCCTGGGTCAACACCTTGTATCCGCCATGAATGATGCGACTCGCGACATCGTTATTCTTTTTTCCACCAGGGCCATCAGGATGTTCGCCTATGGCTTTATATCGGTGGTGCTTGCCCTGTATCTTGCCGCCACCGGCTTGAGCCCCGCCGGGGTAGGGGCGGTTCTCACCGCCACCCTGGCCGGCGACATTCTCGTCTCTCTCTGGGTGACAGTGGTGGCCGACCGGGTTGGCCGAAAAAATATGCTGCTCCTCGGGGCGGTGCTGATGATCCTGGCAGGTCTGACCTTCTGGATTACCGCCGATCCGCTTTGGATCACCCTTGCCGCCATCATTGGCATCGTCAGCCCAAGCGGGGGAGAAATCGGCCCCTTTTTGTCCATCGAACAGGCGGCGTTGTCGCAGCAGGTTGCCGACAACAGGCGCACCAGGGTTTTTGGCTGGTACAATCTCGCCGGTTCGTTCGCCACCGCCACTGGGGCGTTGGCCGGCGGCTGGCTGGCGCAATGGCTGCAGACGCTTGGCTGGAGCGGTCTCGACGCCTACCGCTTGATCATGGCCGGTTACGCCGTTTGTGGCCTGGCGTTGGTGCTGTTTTTCCTGTTTTTAAGCATGGATGCGGAGGCCAGCCACACCGCTCAGGCAAACACAGCTCGCGGGAAAATGTTCATGGGCCTGCACCGCTCCCAGAAGGTGGTGTTTAAACTCAGCTCCCTCTTCACCCTCGACGCCTTTGCCGGCGGTTTTGTCGTCCAGAGTATGATCGCCTGGTGGCTGCATGTCCGCTATGGAGCCGATGAGGGGATGCTTGGCTCGCTGTTTTTCGGGGCCAACCTCCTCGCCGGGGTGTCGGCGCTCATGGCCACGCGGCTTGCCGAGCGCATCGGCCTGGTGCGCACCATGGTCTATACCCACATCCCTTCGAACCTTCTCCTCTGCCTGGTGCCGTTGATGCCCAATCTGTGGCTGGCCGTGGTCATGCTGCTGCTCCGCGCCTCTATCTCGCAAATGGACGTTCCCGCCCGCCAGTCATACACCATGGCGATGGTGGCCCCGGATGAGCGTTCGGCGGCCTCGGGCATCACCACCGTCGCCCGTTCCGTGGGGGCGGCGGCCTCGCCGCTTTTGGCCGGCCTGTTCATGACCAGCCCGCTGCTCTTTGCCGCACCCTTCTTCGTCGCCGGGGGATTGAAGATTGTTTATGATCTTCTTCTGTATAAAATGTTTGCAGAGAGTAGAGAAGAATAGTTGAGCGTTGCGAAAGGGTGTCCCGCGAAGTGCTGTTGCACCATTCGTCAGCCCTGCTTGTCAATATCCCCGAGGAGGTTCTCATGCCCCTGTTGAAAATGTGGAAATCAGACAAGGTCTGCACCCTGCTACCCGCCTTGGACGCGGAGCAGACGGCACGTTACCGGCGCTTTCGCAGGCTCCTGGAACATAACCGCACGGCCTTGACCCTGCAGGCCGATTTGGAGCAGCTCTACTACGATAACCGGCCCTTCGTGCCGCAGGTGGTAGAGAAGAAAAGTTTGCAAATGCTCCTTGAAGTCGACGGCATGGTCCATGCCCTTTCGGGGATGACCGGGAAGGACTACGAGCCGATGTTCGCAGTGTTGCGAACCATCGAGCGAACGGTGAAAGAGGAATGGTCATTGCTTCGCCGGCCCAACAACGAGGAGGTGTTGCTCCCTCTCGCCCGGATCGGATTGGAGCAGACCTCGCTCGTCGGGGCGAAAGCCGCCAATTTGGCCCATATCGGCAATACATTGGGCCTCTCCACCCCGCCGGGCTTTGCCATAACCACCGCCGCTTGCCACCAGTTTCTCCATGAGACAGGCTTGAGCGAGGAGATCGATTCCCTGCTAGCCGAGCTAAGCGACGACGATCCGGCAAAACTTGCCGAAGCGAGCCGGCGCATAAGCGAACGGATCATGGCCATGCCGTTGCCGGAAGCGATCGACGAGGCCATTGCCGGCGCTGCCACCATTTTTCCCGCCGAAGGCCGGCTGGCGGTGCGCAGTTCCGCCATCGGCGAGGACGGCGACATCTCCTTTGCCGGGCAGTATACCTCGGTGCTCAACGTCGCCATCTCCGAGGTGGCGCTTGCTTATCGGCAAGTCATCGCCAGCCTCTACTCCGCCTCGGCGCTCTCCTACCGCATGCACCATGGCCTCGACGATCGAGAAACTCCCATGGGCGTTCTCGTCCTGGCTATGGTGCAGCCGCAGTACAGCGGCGTGCTCTACACCGCCGATCCCACCGGGGAAGACGACGACAGCCTCAGGGTCAGCGCGGTTGCCGGTCTCGGTGACCAGCTGGTCGGCGGAGACGCTTCTCCCGAGCTGAGTTTTCGGTTGGCCAAGAAGACGCTTGCCCTGGTAGCCGCTGTCGGATGGGATGGACCCTTTACCGATCCGCCTCTGTTTCTGAGGGAACTTGCCGATCATGCCCTGCGCCTGGAAGCCTATTTCCAACGTCCCCTTGACATCGAATGGGCGGTGGACCTCTCCGGGCGGCTCTTTTTCCTCCAGGTCCGGCCGCTGTTGATCGTGGCGGATGAAGATAAAGGCGGCAACGAAGTTCCCGTGGAGTATGCGGGCCACCCGGTGCTCCTGCAAGGCGGCAAGTGTGCCGCCGGCGGGGTGGTGAGTGGTCGAGTTCTGCTGCAGCGGTCGATCAGTTTCGAGGCCGCAGCCCCGCCGCTCGAGCCCGATACCATTCTTGTCACCCGGACCGCCTCCACCGCTTTCACCCCCTGGGTGAGCAAGGTCAAGGGCATCATTACCGATGTAGGCGGCACTGCCAGCCATCTGGCCTCGGTGGCCAGGGAGTTCGGCGTTCCCGCTTTGTTTGACACCAAGATTGCCACTGCAACCCTCAACGAAGGCGACACGATCACCCTCTGGGCCAGTCAGAACCTTGTTTATCAGGGCGAGGTGCAGGATCTACTGCGGGGCGTGCGCCAAATCAAGCGACCAATTTTCAGCAGCTCCGCCCACCTGCGGTTGCAGCGCTTGCTTGATGTGATTTCCCCGCTCAATCTCACCGACCCCAATTCGGCCACTTTCGCCGCGGAGAATTGCCGAACCCTCCATGACATTGTCCGCTATTGCCACGAGCTCTCGGTTCGGCAGATGTTCAACCTCTGCGAAACCATCGGTTACACCCGCAACGCGGTCCGCTTGAAGGTGAATATCCCCCTGGTCCTTTTTGCCCTCGATATGGGCGGTGGTCTGCGCCCCGGCCTGACCACCTGCGATGACATCAATGCCCACGATGTTACCAGCCTACCGTTCACCGCTTTGTGGAGGGGGATCAGCTATCCGGGCATCAACTGGACCAGCGCCATCGCCGTTGGTGCCCAGGATTTCCTGGCGCTGATGGCGGCGGGGGTCCGGCCCCAGGACAATACCCGACTGGGGGGTGCCAGCTATGCCATCCTCTCCGCCGACTATCTCAACCTCAGCGTTCGCTTCGGCTACCATTTTGCAACCGTAGACGCCCTCTGTG